>JAHKAQ010000069.1 GCA_018825765.1 Patescibacteria group bacterium | reverse complement strand
CCTGTAAGATACTTTGAACCACTCCTTGTGTTATTTTTGTTCCTCGCCTGCTTTTTTCCTCTAGCATTTTGGATAATTTATCTACAAATTTTTCTGGCTTTTTAACAGCCCTTAAATTGCTTTCAAGTGCGTCTTGTAAGGCAATCGCGTTCATCATTTTATTTCCAGCATTGCTCGGGACAAAGGATTGCAATATTCCCCTAGCTCCTCCTCCTAGTACGGGAATAGCGTTAAACGCCTTTCCGACTGCTCGGCCAAACTTTTCAGACAATTTTCTTTCATCAATTTTTTGCTCTAAATTATTAACTTTCTCGACCATCTTCTTAACTAGCCTTTGAGTGTTTAAATTATTTGTAAATTGTTCATCGATTTTTTGAGATATTGTATCGGGGAACAATGTCCTTAAAGTTTTTTTGACTCCCTTTCTTGTATTTTCGTAAGCAACTGAATTAACGGATGTTCTTGGATCGCCAAGCTTGCTAAATGCTTTCTCCCCAAATTCAATTCCATACTCTTTAGCGATGTCGTTGATTTCCTTAATAGTTAATCCTTGCTTGTTAGCTTTTTGAGCTAAATTCTTAATTCGCTGTAGATCAGCCGGGCTGTTTGTTGATTTATAAAGCTCTTGGAGATTATTGAGGGATTGCTTGACGTAATTAGTCTTAACTTTTTTGCCACCAACCTTAGTAACCTCTGCCAAAGTATTTAATTTTCTTTGAGTCGGATCTCTAGATAAAATTATATCCATTACTTTCCCAAGATTTTTATTTTCCTTATTGATGACATTTCTTAACTCTTCATAATTTTTCACATTGGCAGTGTCTATTGTTTGCAATGCCCTTAAGGCTTTTTCTTGGTCCTTAGTTTCTCCTTGAATGATTTGTCTTACCGCTCTTTGGGTTTTTCCTGGTAATTCAGCCAATCTGTCTTTGGCCATCTTACTTAATCCAACGCCTAGGCTAGAAATGGCTCCCCCAACTCCAGCTGAGATAGCGGTTTCCTTTATTCCCTCTTCCAAATTTTTATCCTGTTCAGCCGCGCCTGCCGCGCCATATAATCCTCCTAAGCCGATATTTTCCAATATTTTTCTTCCTGCGCCTTTGGCGACTTGTTTTATTCCCTCTTTTCCAATTAATTTTCCAGTTGCAGCAATACCAGCCTTTGCTTCCCCGGCACTCCCAAAAGTGAGAATATTTAATGCGGTTAAAGCCGCGCTTCCTATAATTTCTTTACCCGTAGGTGTTTCATTCATTACTTCCTTCAAGGCCTCGATTGAAGCTTTGTCACCTTCTTGTGCCTTTCTCTGTAATTCTTTTCCATAGGCACTATTAAGGAAAAGAGCAGATCCTGCTCCTTTTGCAAGATTGGTCGCACCTATAAAATCACCAACTTTTTCGACTGTAGTTTCTTTTGGTTCTGTGGGTTGTGTCTGTATTCTGCTTGCTGTGTTACCCGTCCATCCTTGCTTGTCTGCCCAACTATCAAAAGCTTCAGGGTTTTCGTCGGCCCATTTTTGCAACCCTTCATCTGTTGTTCCATAAGGCGGATTTTGTGCTGATTGGCCACTCATAATTAATTTACCGGTGTCAGAATCAATTTTCCCGCTATTTACCATTTCTATAAATTTTTGAGAATTAGGATCGTTGGGATTAGCTTTAGCATAAGCCATAGAGCGGTCAAATTCGGCTTTCATATTGGCAACCGGTTGTGCTTTTACTTCCTGCGTTGTGTTTGGCTGTGTTTTTTGATCAAGCGCATTGTTCTCCTGGAACTTCTCTCCTGAAAGAATTTCTATTCTTCGCTTAAACGTATCCATTAAGGTGTTAAATGATTCCTCATTCCCTTTACGTCCACCTCTTAATAGTTGACCCCCAATTTTAATGGGATTAGACGTGGACACATCCGGTAACATGTCTTCAACTATTTTTCTGTCAGCTTCTTGCAAGGCTCCGGTTCCCTCGGATTGAGCTACTTGAAAGATAATATCATTGTACATAGCCTTTAGTTTTGCGGAATTTTCTCCTGCTATTTCCGTTGGTAGCAACTTATTATCCTCTGTTACTTTTAAGTATTCTTCTCGATATTTCTTGATGTTTTCAACCAAAGACCTGTTCGTATAATATTGTTGCAATAAAGTTCCAGTTCCTAATTTTTCCTGGGCTTTGGTATCAAGATCGTCTTGAATTTTATCTTCCTGTCCATAAGCGCTATTCATTACTCCCAATTCTTCATCTACCGCTTCCATGTCTGCTCCGGCCTCGTAAAATTTTCTTTTAATTGTTTGCGTGTCAACGCCTAAAGACTTGGCTTTTAATATTTCATTTCTTAAAGCAAGTTGTCTTAGGCGTTCTTTTTCTTTTTCGGTCATTTTATTGATTTAAGTATAATTGTGAAATTCCCATAAGTCCTCCTCCTGTATCAAGGATATTTTGATAAGTATTTACATCTTCTAAATTAGACCAGTCTATTCCTATGGGTGATAATGGAATGCTTGAATCAGATAAACTTTTTTTACTCTTAGCGATAGATAGCTCTGCTTCCTGAAGCTCCAATGCTCTTTTTTTATCCTGATATGTTTTCTCAGATTTATAATATTTTTCAATCTTTTTCTTTATTTCATTACTGCTTAATCCTTTTGGTTTAGAACCGTAAATTGCCTTATAAGCGTCTTCCAGATCGCTCTTTTCCATATTCTTGCCAATCGCGTCAATCGCCTCGTCGAAGCTCATACTGGATGTAATCTTAGCTGTTGGGTATTGAGTCTTTAATTGCTTAATCGTTGATTTATCTTCCGATGCGGCAATCTTAGAAGCAATTATGTCGAAGCTATCGGTAAGGCTAATTCCTGCGTCAGCATATTGTACCTGAAAGTTCTCAATCCTTTCCTGAGCGCCCTTTACCTCATCATACAAATCCCGGGCCACCTGGTAGTTCATATTCTTGAAAGTCATTAGCTGATTAATGGTGTTGTATTTGGTGTTTAGTTCGTCCGTGACAGATGATTTCTCGCGGGTGATAGTATCGAGCAGGTTTTGAGTATTCTTTCCTTGCTCGCCGATTCTTCCCTCAACCACGTTAATTGGAACAAGGCCGCTTTTACTCTCTTCCGCGCGCTTATTTGTCATAAACTGGTCATAGGTGGTTTGCTCGTCCGTTTTTAACTGATTAAGCCGTGTTTCCAGCGGCGCAACTCCGTTACTTTCCAGCAATTCTTTGTAGGCTTGCTCAAAATTAAAAACTGGAGCGGCAAGGTTTCCTAAATCTCCCGATCCGCCGAATTGCGAAAGCAAATCAGATACTGTTGTTCGGGTGGCTACCCCATTAGCGGTTGTCGCTAAGGCTTGATTAGCCGGCTGACTGCTATTAATGGCGGTAGATAAAGACGAAGGCTTAGACAATCCATATTTTTGAATAATGGCATTCATCTCATTTGGGTTCATTTTGTCTCCGTAGCTTTCAGATCCTAACTGTTCTTGGCTTAAGCCAAGCCCTAAAAGGTTTTGAATATTGGCTTTTGATTCTTTGCTTGATACAGCCATAATTATTTCTTAAATGTTATTTTTTCGTTGAAGTGAACTGGGTATCCAAAACAGCTCCGTACTTACCCATTACCCACATAACCAGCTTAATCATTAGCGGAAGTTCTTGGCGTTTCGGGAAATGAATAACCGTCCGGCTTTGTAATTCGTGCTTGTCCAACAGTTTTTTGTTGTCCCTGTAATACGCCAGGATTCTTTTGGACAGGTCTTCGTAATTTTTTTGTTGCGTGTTTTTCATTTTTTTGCTTAATTTATTGGTTAAATTCTTATATAATGATTGTGGCTAATTTTTTAAATCAATCCCCATGAAAAAATTTGTGTTTATCTCCGCCGGATCTCTTATTGTTGGCGCTCTCCTCTCCCCTGTCGCCGGTATGGCGATCAACGGGACCCGTTCGCTTATCTTAGGTCTTGCCCCAGAAGACGCTATCTTAACTTTGGCCGATGAGATAGACTCTTCTAAGGCAGATCAACAACAATCTAAATCAGAAATGCAGGCGAAAACCACCGAACTTCAATCTTTAATCGATGACCAGCAAAACCAAATCACTGAACAACAATCAATTATCGATGAACAATCGGCCGAACTTGACAAACAGAAATCAGCAACAACGCAAGCTCAAAATACAGCAGATCAAACAAGGGCGGATGTGGCAATAGCCAACGAAAAATCGACTAACTGCAATAAGCTTTTATCTTCACCTGATGCAAAAAATTGCGAGTCTTCTCATTACAGCTCCAAGAGTAACTATGAGTCTTTCTCTTCAGCGCTCGAAAGTGATGAGGACAAACAAATTGCTAAACGCATTTTCAATAAATGCGAGGAAATCAGGGCTGCTTGTAATTAATTTTCAACGAACAAAATACAAATCAACATCCTTACTAACCTCTCTCATTCTTATCCAATTTTTTCCTATTGGCTGATTTTTTTTAACCGGTATTTGTCCTAACAATCCAACAATATTCCATTCAGGTCTTTCCATTCTGGAAATATATTTTTCATTCTTATCCCACCCGGGATTGATTTTTTCCCGCTTTACTTTCCTGATTGTTGCTCCATTTGGAGCAGGAATTTCATCGCAAAAACCATTTTCCACCGTTAAATTATTAGCTTTCTTTATCTGTCTTTTTTCTTTGTCGTCAAATTTTTTGATACTCCAAAAATCAACTTCTTCATAAACCCTTCTGCCAAATTCATCCGTTAAATATTTTCTAGACCAATTTTCGCCAAAACCAATATCACAATTACCAACCATTGCTGGATTCCCAGAAATAACTCCTAATGGCTCTTCTCCTTTTTTTGCTGGTCGTATTCTATCGCCAACTAAAATGACGGATGTACCAACGGGAATTTCTTTTTTATTCACACTTTCAAAAAATTCCGCATAATCACCGGCAGGATTATAGAATCCAGAATCAACATATCCGGCCCCACCCGATGTCAATCTCATTCTTAGGTTGCCGCCATAACTTCTCCAATGAATATCAGCTCCGTCACTATCTTGCTCATAATCTACGTCGACACTATCGCCGCGCAAAATAACATTATTGTCGCTGTCAATTATAAGCTGTGCCGCACCATCACACTTAGAATAAGCCCTTGTCGAGCCTCCCATTTTGTAATAAATAGTTCCATCATTACTTATCACTATATCCGCGCCACTCCCGTTATTCGCTATCAGCGTTCTTCCCACGATTGTCCCTGCATTAATATTATCCGCGTTAATATTGACCACATTACAGAGATTAGCGTACAGCGTGCCGGTTACTATGCTATTTCCCGAGATATAGGTTACATAGCCGTTATTGCCAATCTGATTGTATCCGGTCCCGCCTCCCGAGATATTAACCCCGAATTGAGCGCCTACGGTGGCGCTGTCTGCCGGTTTACCCGATCCGGTGACCGTAGCCCAGGAAATAGACCCGGACACAATGGTGACGCTTCCAAAGGTTCCAGTCGCTCCTGTAATATCACCTGCAAAAGTAGGATTCCCCGTTACGGGGATAGTCATCTTAACTGCCCCTGAATATTTAGAAAGAAGTCCTGTTGGACTTAGCCACAATCCGTTACTCTCATCCGTTTTAATCGCCAGCGCTCCGCTATCTTGGAATTGAAATTCTCCCAAAATCAACTTTGCGGAAGTGTCCAATCTATCGTTTATGACATCGTTAATGAATACCCCGCCCTCTCCGAAAGAGTCTGAAACATCGTGGCCGCCTATAGAAATACTCATAAAACCCGCGTTTCCGTCCATATCACATTTAGCCGGCGCGTCTTCGAATTTATTGGCTCCTTGCCACCAACCGGATGAATCCGCCTTAAAAGCCCTTGATCCGGCTCCAACCATCAATTCCGAAAAATTACCCTGGCCACCTACTTGTGATCCCAATAACGAAGCTGGGTCCGGAGCGGCCGGCGGAGTATAAGGTAAATCTGTAAATGCTGATTGTTCTTCCTCGGGCATTGATGTTAATTAAATGATATTTCGCAAAAATCAATTTCAGGGGCGTTGTTGCCGTCAGCTGAGGTTATTATCCTAAACTGGCAATCATTGCCTCTGATTTTGACTTTGGTGTGCTTTCTCTTTCTGTTTACATCATGGATAAGCTGAATCGGTGCTTCCTTCCAGTTCCCATTATTCACTTTTCTATTTAGTAAAATGTCCGTATTTTCGGGCAAAGACCGATAAAAAACATCTACGCTAAATTCTTTCATATTTCTGCGGTCGGATTGAATAAGTCTGGTGTCAAAATAAGCGCCATTGAATTTTGCGGTCTTGTCTAGCTTATCTATGCCATAAATTGGCGTTTCGTCGTTTGAATCTTTCCAGGCAACAAACATATCTGTGCCTACCATAAAAACTGAACCGATTTCAATATTGGCTACATTGCCGGTAGAAATCACGAATTCCATGCTAAAAACAATCGGATACTCAGGAGAATAGTGACCCAGCGAATAGATTCCTTGATCGGCCGGATTGCCTGAAATATTGGAAAGACCAAACATGGGAATACCGCCGGCATTTAAGTTAGCGTCCGAATGAACAATCGCCTGATTTGCTCCAAACGGCCCACCCCAGTTTCCGGGAATTCTCTTATAAAGGCTCATCGCTGATCCGTTGTAAGAGTAGAAATTTCCCTTTTTCCCGCATTGGGCAATGGCGTAATTATCCATTTTTAAAAAGCTGTTTATTCCGTTTTCCGGCAAATCGTCAGCAAAAGACACATTCGTTGACCAGGTATTCCAAAAAGCGGCCAGAGAAGAAACTATTCCCGACGGAACGATTGTCCCGAACAAAAGACCGGTCAAATATTTTTGTAAAGCCGAAACCCGATGTCTTTCCGGCCATTTATTCATCGCTGAAGCAGAAAAGGTATCGCCGTCCACTTGAGCCAGTTGCGGACCATCGCCGATGTAGAGAACGTCGTTTTGAATATCAAAGGGGTGGTATTCTTTATCCCCCTTGGTCAAGGTTTGCCAGTTCAGAGTAACTGTTGTCCAAGTTGACTCACTCTCGGCGTTTGTGATCGGTATGCGGTGCAATCTAAGCTCAGTAGCCCAAATAATGTAATCGTTGTATTCTTCAGCGCCCAGGCATTTAGACTCCCCCGCTCCGGCCACGGTTGTGTAGCAAAGCTCAACCGTTGTGTGGTCTTCTTTTATTCGCCAAATCTTTCCTGAGTCGGCCGAAAATAGGTAAATTTCGCCATTAGAGCAAGGAACCGCTTTCTTGATTAATCCGTCAATCAATTCGCCGCTAATTTTAACAAGCGCCTGATTAACCTTCATGACTCCGGGTTCGCTGTGCAAATCAAAGCCGACCATTTTATGAACGCTGTTCGCGATTCCTAAATATTTGGAGTCCGCTAATCCACCCAAAACCTGATTGTTGATTTCGATTGACTGCATTTTATTTTTTAGATTGCTCCTTAAAAAGTTCTATCATCGTATTTAATTGACCGGAAAGGCCGGCCATTTTTTCATTGATCCCCGAGATGTCTTTTTCAATATGGTTTAGGTGATTTTTCTTGATGTCGTGTAAATCTTCACTGATCACCCCAAACTTTTCTTCAATATGTTTATGTTTCAGATCGCAAGTTGCCTCATTTATCCCAAGTTTTTTATCAGCCCTAATATCAGGATTTCGGAAATGGTGATAAACCACAAAAAGCACTCCAATTGCGGAAATTCCTGAAAGGACGATTGATAAAATGTTTTGTAATGGTTCCATAAATTAACTTACGGCAGTTAAATATCTAACTATTACAATGCCTGAACCACCGGCAGCATTACCTCCTCCGCCTCCACCTTTGTTAGCCTCTCCCGCTGACTCCGCATTACCTCCTCCGCCATTACCACCTACCCCGTCAGTTCCTACATTGGTTCCTCCACCGCCCCCTCCAGAGTAATAAATAGACGATCCGCTAATATCATAAGCGACTCCGTCTCCGCCGTCTCCGCCATGTTGAAAGGAGGCATTTGCTCCAGCCTCTCCCATTCCTCCGCCACCACCGGCGGCGGTATAAGTGGATACGTCAGTCAGCCCCTGTCCACCGTTATATCCTTGACTACCTATTCCTCCGGCATAGCCTTGACCAGCCGGTTTTCCATTAGCTCCACCACCACCTCCGCAGCCGCCATCACCGCCTAAGGCATCAGTTTCACCATAACCTCCTCCGATAGCGGTCAAAGTATCGAATACGGAATTACCACCATTAACGCTGACCGCCCCTCCGGCTCCGATTGTTACTTCGATCTCTCCAACATCTACCTCTAAGGCGGCGTCATACTCAATACCGCCTCCTCCACCGCCACCGCCATAATTAGCCCCTCCTCCACCGCCTCCTCCGGCCACTACCAAAACCTCAACCAATCCAGGAACTAATACTTCAAACGTTCCGCTGGAAGTAAAAGTGTGAATCGTATAGGCTCCTGAGGTGGTAATAGTTCCTCCGGTAGCTTTAGCGTTAGCGCTTCCGGGGTCTACTCCGGCAACGAATCCAGGACGCCTTGTTCTTCTATATTGTGTTAAATAATCAGTCATAATTTTTTATTAATCTGTCATCCTATTAACATAACCTGTGATGGTTACAACATTCGCAACGGATGCGAATGCTTTTACCGTTCTTTCATTTTGGAGGATAAAACCTGGAACAACTAGGATTTTCCCCGCTTTGTAAGGAATGTTAATGATAATATTATTGTCTGGTACAGTTGCCGCCCCAAATTCTATAGTTAGGACGACATCTGCTGTATGTCCGTTATAAGCAT
>JAHKAQ010000068.1 GCA_018825765.1 Patescibacteria group bacterium | reverse complement strand
TAAAGCACAATCCGTTCAGCCGCTCGCGGTCCCAGCGAAGGAAGGAGCGATAAAGCTTCAACCGCCCGCTGTATATTCCTTGGAAGAAGCATTTTAAACTGTTATTTATTTATTTCCCGGACCTGGTTCCTCTTCCGGTCCTTGCTCTTTATGGGTTGTGTCAAGATCCATGAATTTTACTGAATTCTCGTTGAAGAAAAGATCTGCTTTTCCCACCGGCCCGTTTCTGTGTTTCGCGATGTGAATTTCCGCGATTCCTTTGTTGGGAGATTCAAAATTTTCCCGGTCTTCGCGATAAATAAACATTACCACGTCCGCGTCCTGCTCAATAGAACCTGATTCTCTTAAATCAGAAAGTTTGGGAATCTGCGGCCGGCGGCTTTCAACCGCCCTTGAAAGCTGGCTTAAAGCCAAAACCGGCACGTTCAGCTCCCGCGCCAATTGCTTCAATGAACGCGAAATCTCGGAAATTTCCTGCACCCTGTTGTCCCCGTTGGAACTGCGTCCTTCCATTAACTGCAAATAATCAACAATTATCAGGCCTAATTCCTTTTCCGCCATCAAGCGTCTGGCCATGGCTCTGACTTGCATAATATTGGCCGTCCCCGAATCATCAATGAAAACCGGCGCCTCGCTTAAAATTCCCATGGCGTCCCCGAGTTTTTGAAAGTCGCTGTATTCGCCCTGATCTGAAAGTTTACCGGTTCTTAATTTCCATAAATCAACTTCAGCTTCAGATGAAAGCATCCTGTCTACCAGCTGATCCTTGCTCATTTCAAGTGAAAACATCGCTACCGGCTTATTAGCCTTTAAAGCCACATTGCGCATAATGTCAAGCGATAAAGTTGTTTTCCCGAGACTTGGCCGCGCCGCTAAAATTATTAAATCTGATTTTTGAAAGCCGGCTAAAATCGCGTCCAGACTTTTAAAACCCGTGGGCACTCCTCGAAGCGCGTCGCGATTTTTATGCAGCTCATCAATCCGGTTGAAAGCCTCTTCCAGCACGCTTCTGATTGGCACGAAATCCTGCTTCAAAAATTGCTGGCTTACTCCGAATAATTTTTGCTCGGCCGTATCCAGTAGTTTTTCAATATCCTCCCCCTCTTCATAGCCCATTTCCACGATTCGGCTGGCTGTTTCAATCAGTCTTCTAAGCGTTGCTTTTTTAGAAACCGTTTTAGCGTAATACCCCACGTTAGTCGCTACCGGCACTTCATTCGCCAGTTCAGTTAAATAAGTATTTCCCCCCACTTCCTTCAGCTGTTCTTTGTCTTCCAGTCTTCCGGCCAGGCTGATTAAATCGATTGGATCGTTTTTTTCATAAAGATCAAGCATGGCCTCATAAATAAGTCCGTGCTTGGTCTGATAAAAATCCTGCGGCCGCAAAAAATCAGCCACTTTGTTCATCGCTTTCTCGTCGATCATTAGCGACCCCAAAACGCTTTTCTCCGCCTCCAGACTATGCGGTGGAATTCGAGCCAGATCAATCTGGTTTTTATTATTTTGTTGTTTTTCTCGGGTCATAAATGGGTTGTGTTGCTCTAAAGTTTATCACACATTCTAAAACTTACCCACCTGACTTTTCCGCACTTTATGAACAATCTTTTTCACATCTTCTGGATTTTTTACCCCAACCATATCCGCGTGTAATTTTCTAATCCCTTCCAACCCCTTGAAATACCAGATCAAATGTTTCCTTAACTCTAAAATCCCGCGCCTGCCTTTCAGTTTATAAACATAATCAGCCTGTCTCGTAATGATTTTTATTTTCTCCTCTAATTCTCTTGTTTCGTCACGGGCTTTTCCCCCGGCTGGATTATTCTTGTTTTTTAAAATTTTTAAATCCTTAAAAATCATCGGGTTGCCGTCTGCCCCGGTTCCCACGCCCACGCCGTCTGCCCCGGTTTTTTTAAGTATTATTCGCGCGTCCTCTAAATTTTTTATGCCTCCGTTAGCCAGCACAATGCCGCCAAAATATTGCTTTACTTTTTTTATTGTTTCAAAATCCACCGGCCCGGAAAATCCCTGGCTGTATGTCCTTCCATGCACCATTATAGCCGTGATTTTTAATTTATTTATTTTTATTTCGCGCAAAAAATCAAGCAATTTCACTCCTTTTACTTGAGTGCGCACTTTGATAGAAACTTCAAGAGAAGTGTTGCTCGTAACCGCCTGAATGATTCGCTTGGCCAGCTTCGGTTTATCCATCAGCGCCGCGCCCGAACCATGGCCAAAAACTTTTTTTGCCGGACAGCCAAAATTTATATCAATCCCTCCAGGAGCCAATCTTTTTTGCGCCGTTTTATCTGTTTTATCGTATTTAATTTGCGGCACGCCTTGAGTTATGATTCGCGCCGCCCGGGCAAAATGCTCAGGGTTTTTGCCAAAAAGTTGAACCACATAGGGCTGTTCTTTGGAACAAAAACGCAAAAGCTCCAAAGTTCGCTTAGGCTTAAAATATAAAGCGCTTGAACTTGCCATTTCAGAATACACCACGTCTGCTCCCTGTTCTTTCGAAATCAGCCGAAAAGCCGAATCCGTGATGCCGGCCATAGGCGCTAGCGCCAGAATTGGTTTTTTGATTTTTCTCCACATAAAACAATAAACTAAATTTAGTTTTTCTTTATTACCTTATTATAGTATATTCAAACCATATTATTTTTTAATTTAATATCTTTACATGGAACAATCTTCAAATGAACAATCTCCAAACTTATCATTAGATCTTCTTGACAGATTAGTGAACCTTCCCCAAGAACAGATAGAAAAAATAAAAAACAGCTTTCTGCCGAAAATCCAAAAAGAATTAGGTCTGTTGAATCCTGATGAACAACGAGCGATCTGCTTTATCCATAGTCTTTCCGACCTGGAGATTGAAAAAATTAAAAAGCTTGTCTCAACTAACCACGGGTTTATGCTGGGCATTCATGATGTTAAAGAGAAATTCAAGTTTCTCTCCAAAACAAAAAACCCGCGTTATAATTTGCCTCCCGCCTCAGAACAGGGATAACAGAAAGTCTATTTATCTTCCTATTTTAAACCCTTGCTCTTTATCCGTTATAAAAAACCCGTCCGCCTCGATTTTTTTTCGAAACTCATCTGCTGTTTTAAAATCCTTATTTTCCCGCGCCGTTTGTCTTTTTTGCGCCATGTCTTTTATAGCTTGCGGAATTTCTTTTCCCTTCTTTCCTTCTCCCGCCCGCCTATAAAGAACGGCCAGCACCCGGTCAAAATCCTCCAGTTGTTTCTTTACCTGTCCGGGATTTTTTAAAACCAGAGTCCTGTCATTTATAATTTCATTGCCCGCCCGAACCATGGCCAAAACCGAAGCAAGCGCTAAAGGCGTGTTAAGATCATCGTTCATCGCTCGCTTAAATCGATCCAGGGCCGCGGAAGTATCCAGTTCAATTTCTTTTCCCGTTTTATCTTTAGGATAATTCAAAAGTTCCAGATAAAAATCATTTATTTTCCCTAAATTTTTTTGAGCCTGCTCCATGCCCTGCCAGGTAAAATTCGCCTTGCTCCTGTAATGCGCCCCCAGCCTTAACATCCGAAACGCCAGCGGCTCAAAACCTCGCTCCTCTAAGCTTTGGTAGCGCTTATCCGGCACAGCTAAAATTGTGTAAACATTACCCAGCGACTTCGACATCTTCTCGCCCTGTATCTTTAAGTGCCGCGTATGCACCCAGTATTTCACGAAAAGTTTGCCTGTGTAAGCCTGGCTTTGGGCTATTTCGCATTCATGATGCGGGAAAATATTATCCTCGCCGCCCGTATGAATATCCAGCGAATCGCCCAAATATTTCACCGCCATGGCCGTGCACTCAATATGCCAGCCCGGGAAGCCGTCTCCCCACGGACTTTTCCAAAAAAGAGTATGCTTGGCGTTTTCTCCGGTTCGTTTAATCCAAATGGCGAAATCAGCCGGGTGTTTTTTCTCTTTATTTACCTCAACCCGCGCTCCAGCCTTGATTTTATCAAGCGTATTACCTGAAAGCCGACCGTATTCAGGAAACTTCTCTATTGAAAAATACACCCCGTCGTTTATCTCATAGGCAAAACCCTTTCTCACAAGCTCGCCCACAATTTTTATAATTTCATCAATCTCCTGCGTTGGCCGCGGTTGAAAATGCGGCGCCAGTATATTCAAGCTCGCCTCGTCGCGCTTATAATATTTTATATAATGGCTCGCGATCTCAAGCGGTGTTTTTTTCTCCCGCCTTGCCGCTTTTTCCAGCTTGTCTTCGCCGCTCGCTTCCAGACCCTCCGCTCCTTCATCGTCGGTAAAATGCCCCACGTCAGTTATGTTCTTTATCTGCCGCACCTCATAGCCTGAATATTCTAAAAAGCGCCGCAAGATATCAGCCGTAAGATACGACCACATGTTACCAATCGAAGCGTAATCATAAACCGTGGGTCCGCAAGAATACATCCTCACCTTGCCTTTTTCCAAAGGCTCAAATTTCTCCTTTTTCCCGGTTAGTGAATTATATAAAACAAGGTTCATAAGCTGTTCCATTTTCTAAAATATCAAAACCATTTTTTTATTTTCATAATTGAAAGAAATGCAAGCATTAAACTGCCTACCAAAGCTGTAATCGACCAAAAATCTTTCATTGGAATAGTCACGTTCATTCCAAAAAGACCAGCGATAAGAGAAGCCGGCAGCATGACCACGGAAAAAATAGTCAGCATCTTTATTGTTTGGTTCAGTTTGTATGAAAAGAGCGAATCATTGGTAGCTTCCAGTGAGTCGATAGTCTCTTTATGATTTTCCAGGACGTTCCACACCCGGATATGCGTGCCGATTATGTCATTTATTTGAATTTCATAATCATCCCTGTCCACGAACACCCTGCTTTGGCCAAGAGAGTTGATGATCGAACGCTGAGGCTGGATAACTCTTCTAAAATTAAGAATATCTCTTTTTATCACTGAGATTTCCTTCACCAGACTTTGCCCGCTGCCGTTAAAAATTCCCGCCTCAATTTCGTCCAGATGATCTGATATATGATCCAGCATGGGAAAACAGGCGTTAGTTAGTTTATCGATTATTTTAAAGAGCAGTAAATATGGATTTTTAGGCATTCTCCCTGCCGGCGATCCCTGGCTTTTATTTTTTTCCTGAAAATATTGATACAAAACATTATTATGCTTATTACAGCTGGTTACCAAATACTCATTATTTATAATAATATCCACTTCTCCCATTTCCGTCACTTTCTCCTCCTCGTTAAATACCGGGAAATGAAGCACCATAAAAATGTAATTATTATATCTAGCCACTTTCGGCCGGTAAGTAGGGGAATTAAATTCTCCCAAAACCACCGGATGCAGTTGAAAAATCTTTTGCAATGCCTCTAAGTCGTCTTTGTCCGGATTTTCAAAGTAAAGCCAGGCGTAATTATCGGTTTTTATTGATTTCATTTGTTTTATTTAACTGGTGAAGTATAATTTTAATGCCCCATCTTAGCCAATAAAATAAATATACACAAAAAAAAAGCTAAAAGCTACCTTATCCATGTTTAAAAAACCCTTTCTTTATTTTATCCGTTTATATCAAAAAACTCTTTCTCTGGATCACGGCCCCTTGAAAAAATTTTTTCCTTTTGGCCGTTGTCGTTTTCATCCCACTTGCAGTGAATATAGTTACCAGGCCATTGAGAAATTCGGGGTCATAAAAGGGCTGTTTCTCGCTTCAAAAAGAATGATCCATTGCCACCCGTTTTCTCCAGGAGGAGACGATCCAGTCCCTGGAAAGTTCACCCTAAAGCGCCCCAGACCCAATTAGCACTCTCATTTGACGAGTGCCAATTTGTGAGTTATATTTATTCTAGTCGTCCGAAGAGTCGATCACCCAACTTTAAAATTATTACGATAAGAGACATCATGAACTTAACGTCCAGGCAGGAAAAAATTCTAACCTGCATCATAAAAGAATACACCCGCACCGCCATTCCCGTAGGATCGCTGAATATTCTTAAACGTTATCTTTTTGATATCTCACCCGCCACCATGCGCGCTGAAATGGCTTTTCTTGAAAGGCATAATTTTCTTTATCAGCCGCATGTTTCCGCCGGCCGTGTCCCGACTGATAAAGGATACCGTTACTTTGTTAATTCCCTGATGAAAAATCACAGCCTGACCCAAAAAGAACAGGTCTTGCTCCAGCAGGAACTTTTAAAGCAGAAAATCAAAAATCAAAGATTAGCCAGAACCACAGCCAAATTATTGGCCGCCCTAAGCCACAATCTGGCTATTTCCGGCCTGGTTGAAGAAGAAGAATATTTCCAGTCCGGCATTCAAGAATTTTTGAGCCAGCCTGATTTTTCTGACATTGACGAAATCTGCCGCACCGTGGAAGTTCTGGATTACCTGGATCAAAGTATTGAAAAACTATTGAAAAAACTGGAACCTGGAAAAGTTTCCACTTTCATCGGCCGGGAAAACCCTTTGTCTAAAAGCAAAGACTGTTCAGTGATTATTTCCCGCTATCAGCTTCCCCGCGGTCAAACTGGTATTATCGCCATCATGGGCCCCAAGCGCATGCACTATGACAAAAACATTTCCTTAATAAAATACGTAACCAATCTTTTGGAAGATTAAAGTAAGTATTATGACAAACAAGCTTAATCGTTTTAAAAACATGCTTCAATCCCGGCCGCCGGCCGGAAAAATAATAATAGCTGTGGCCGCTGTCATTTTTTACGAAAAAAAAATTCTTTTATGCCGCAGCCCTGAATGGAGTAAAAAATGGATTATTCCCGGCGGTAAAATGCGTTTCGGCCAGAACATCAAAAAAACAATCAAACGGGAAATAAAAGAAAAAACCAGCTTGAATATTAAAGTGGAAAAAATAAATTCCGCCTTTGCCGTTACCAACCCGCCTGAATTAAAAACCAAAGACAATTTTCATTTTATTTTCATCGACTGCCTTTGCCGCGCGAACTCCAATCAGGTAAAACTCAACCCTGAATACGACCGCTTTAAATGGGTTTCGCCTCAAAAAGCCCTAAATATGGATCTCCTGCCTTATTCCAAAAAAGCCGTTAAAAAATATTTACAAAACTTAAAAAAACAAGACTACTTGCAGGGCTGGCTTCGTTGTAAAGCCGACTTTACAAACTACCAGAAAAAAACTGAATCACTGCTGACTCAAGCTTCTGAAAATTCCGCCTTTGCCGTGATTTTAGAAATTCTCCCCGTGCTGGATAACTTCAATTTAGCCCAGAGCCATATTCCGGCGAGTCAAAAACAAAAAAGCTGGGTCACGGGCATCCTGTATATCAAAAAGCAGTTCGAAGATATTCTGGAAAAGCAGGGCATTACGGAAATCCCGGCTTTGGGAAAAAAATTTAACCCCGAGTTTCATGAATGCATCCAGCAGGTGAAAATCCCGAAAAAAAATCGCACCCATTCCCCCAAAATCCGCTCCGGACAGATTATCGAAGTGGTTCAAAAAGGCTACCGCAGGGGTGATAGAATCCTTAGAGCCGCTAAAGTAAAGATCGCTAAATAATTATTTTTTAAATTAAAAACATGAGTAAAATACTAGGTATCGATCTTGGCACCACCAATTCCTGCATGGCCGTAATGCAAGGCGAAAAGCCCGCGGTCATTGAAAACAAAGAGGGCAATCGCACCACGCCCTCTATTGTCGCCATTAACAAATCCAATGAACGCTTAATCGGTCTGTTGGCCAAGCGTCAAGCCGTAACAAATCCGGCTAACACGATTTTTTCCGCCAAACGCTTAATCGGTCGGAATTTCAACGATTCAGAAGTTCAAAAAGACAAAAAATTACTTCCCTACGAAATAAGAGAAAGTAAAGAAGGGTCGGTTGAAATAAAAATCGGAGACGACTGGAAGCGTCCGGCTGAAATTTCCGCCATGGTGCTCCAGAAATTAAAAGCTGACGCCGAAGAAAAACTGGGCGAGGAAATAGTCAAAGCCGTTATCACCGTCCCGGCCTATTTTGACGACTCTCAGAGAAAAGCCACCAAAGATGCCGGAAAAATCGCCGGACTGGAAGTGGAAAGAATCATCAACGAACCCACGGCCGCGGCCCTAGCTTATGGTTTTGATAAAAATAAAGATCAGAAAATCGCGGTCTATGATCTCGGCGGCGGCACGTTCGATATTTCCATTCTGGAAGTCGCGGCCGGCAAAGAAAAATCAATTGAAGTTAAAGCCACTAACGGTGACACTCATTTAGGCGGCGATGATTTCGATCAATTAGTCATGGACTGGATCGTGGCTGAATTTAAAAAGTCAGAAGCCATTGACCTTTCCAAGGATCAGATGGCTCTTCAGCGCATTAAAGAAGCGGCTGAAAAAGCAAAAATTGAACTTTCCAGCGCTCAGGAAACCGAAATCAATCAACCCTTCATTACCACCAGCGACCAGGGCCCAAAGCATCTGGTGCTCACCATGACCAGAGCCAAGCTGGAGGAATTAGTAGGCGAACTTATCGAAAAAACTTTACAGCCTTGTCAAAAATCATTGGACGACGCTAAATTAAAGCCCGCTGATATCGATGAAGTTATCCTGGTCGGCGGCCAAACCCGCATGCCGCTGGTTCAGAAAAAAGTTGAAGATTTTTTTAAGAAAAAACCTAATATTAGCGTTAATCCGGATGAAGTAGTGGCTGTTGGCGCCGCTATTCAGGGAGGAGTTTTAAGGGGCGACGTCAAAGACGTTCTTCTTTTGGATGTCACTCCGCTTACATTAGGTATTGAAACTTTAGGTGGAGTCATGACCCCGCTTATTGAAAGAAACACCACCATTCCCGCTTCCAAAAATCAGGTTTTTTCAACCGCCGCCGACAATCAGCCCTCGGTAGAAATTCACGTGCTTCAAGGTGAGCGCTCCATGTCCGCGGATAATAAAACCCTGGGCCGCTTCCATCTGGACGGTATTCCTCCTTCTCCGCGCGGCATCCCGCAGATTGAAGTAACCTTTGATATAGACGCCAACGGTATTCTAAACGTAAAGGCCGCGGATAAAGCCACGGGCAAAGAGCAGTCAATAAGAATAGAAGCCTCCAGCGGACTTACTCCGGAAGAAATCGAGAAAATGAAAAAAGACGCTCAAACCCACGCCGCTGAAGACAAGAAAAAGAAAGAACTGATTGAAGCGCGAAATATGGCTGAAAGCCTTATCTTCACCACCCAAAAAGCGCTTAAAGACGCCGGCAAAAAAATAAGCGCTGATAAGAAAAAACCCGTGGAAGATAAAATTCAGGCCTTAAAAAAAGTCAAAGACACGGATGACATAGAAAAAATAAAAAAAGCCACGGACGAACTTACCCGGGAAGCCGGAAAAATCGGCCAGGAGTTATACCAAAACGCTCAGGGCGCGAAAAAGGGCGAGGATGGAAATCAAAATGACACTGGGAAGACCGCAGGGCAGACCCAAAGCGCCCAGGATAGAAAAACAGAAGACGCCAAGGTGGAAGACGACAAAAAAAACACCAAAAACCCTAAGGATAAAAAAGAAAAAAAATAAAGCTCATGCACCATTTTATTAGGCTCTGAACCGGCCGTAAATCAGCCCGGCTAAAAGGAATTTTTTAAAAAATCATCCCATGGCTAGAGATTATTACGAAGTTTTAGGCGTTAAAAAAGACGCTTCCCAGGACGAAATAAAGCGCGCCTATCGAAGTTTGGCTCATAAGTATCATCCGGATAAAGCCGGCGGCGACGCGGAAAAATTCAAAGAAATAAACCAGGCTTACCAGGTTTTATCCGACGAAAAAAAACGCGCCCAGTTCGACCAGTTTGGCCAGGCCTTTGAGGGAGCTTCAAACGGCCAGGGTCCTGGCGGTTTTGATTTTTCCGGCTTCGGCGATTCTGACTCTGGCCGCGGCTTTGAATTCAATTTTGGCCGCGGTAATTTCAGCGATGTTTTCAGCGATCTTTTTTCCGGTTTTAGTCAGACAGGCGCTTCCCAAAGAAGCGGCGCCGACATTGGCGTGGATTTAGAAATATCTTTTAAGGAAATGGCGCGGGGCGCGAAAAAAGAAATAAGGCTCTATAAAAGCGTCGCTTGTCCTCGCTGTGATAGTTCCGGCGCTGAACCAAAATCCGGGCTTAAAAAATGCAATAAATGCGGCGGCACCGGCCAAATAAAAAGCCAAAAACGCACGCTTTTCGGCTCTTTTGTCCAGGCGTCAGCTTGTGATGAATGCCGCGGCCGGGGACAAGTCCCAAACAAAAAATGCGCCCATTGTCACGGCCAGGGAACCGTAAAAGAAAACGTCAAAATAGAAATTTCCGTTCCAGCCGGCATCCATGACCAACAGACCATAAGCGTAAGCGGCGCCGGCGAACCTCATGAATCAGGCGGCCAGCCCGGTGATCTCTACGTCACGGTTCACGTTAAACCCGATCCGAATTTCAAAAGAAAAGGCGACGACGTCTGGTATCAGGCTGAAATTCCCTTTTCTCTGGCCGCGCTGGGCGGTAAAATCCAAATCCCTACCCTTTCCGGTGAGCAAACCATTAAAATTCCATCCGCCACTGCCTCCGGCAAAATTTTTCGTTTAAGAAAGCAGGGCGTAAAAAGGCTGGAAGGCTATGGCCATGGCGACCAGCTTATTGAAATTTTTGTTCAAGTTCCTAAAAGAACCAGCTGGAAGCAAAAACGACTGATAAAAGAGCTG
>JAHKAQ010000067.1 GCA_018825765.1 Patescibacteria group bacterium | reverse complement strand
GTAAACTTTAGTGATATTTGATTTTTTATATTATACAAAGATTTTTTTTAATTGGCCAGTTTAGGAGGTAAGGATAATTTTTTAATTAGTGTTTTTGTGCTATTATGGGTCTGTTATTTAGGAGAAGTCAGGGAACCCGGGGAAAATAAAAAATGAAAATAAAAAATGAAAAAAGGCGAGGATCAATTAACTCAATTTTTGGTGGATTCGGGCCTGTTGACGGAAAAGGATATAGCCCAGGCTAAAAAGAACGCTCAAGAGGGGGATTGGGAGGATTATCTGGTAAAGATGAATAAGATATCTGACGAGCAGTTGCGCAAAGCCTATGCTTATATCCATGGAATTCCCTATGTTAATCTGGAGAATGTTTTTGTGCCAAAAGAGATATTAAGAATAGTGCCTGAGACTATTGCCAGAAAGTATAATATCGTGGCTTTTGCCAGAGAAAAGGGCAAATTGAAACTGGCCATGCTTAATCCGGTTGATTTGCCGGCGATTGATTTTATTCGAAAAAAGACTGAATTAAGGATAATTCCCTGTCTCGCTTCCAGAGAATCAATTCAAAAAGTTTTGAATCAATACCAAAAGTCTTTGCAGATGGAGTTTGGGGAAATTATTGAAAGAAATTCCAGGACAGCGCTTATTAAGAACGGAAAAGGGGATAACGGAGACGGGGAGGCAGAGAGTTTGAAAAAGGCGGCGACTGATTTGCCGGTGGTGAAAATCGTGAGCACTTTGGTGCGCCACGCGGTGGCGCAGATGGCAAGTGATATCCATGTTGAGCCGGGTGAGCAGGGGGTGCTGGTGCGTTATAGGGTCGACGGAATATTGCACGACGTAATGACTTTGCCTAAGGAGATACTGCCCTTTGTGGTGGCAAGAATTAAAGTGCTGTCTAATTTGAAATTAGACGAGCATCGCTTGCCGCAGGACGGAAGATTTAAAATAAACGAAGATAATTTAAATGTCTCTTTTCGAGTTTCGGTGATTCCGGTTTACGGGGGAGAGAAAGTGGTAATGAGAATTTTGGATGAATCCTCCAAAGGTCTTACTTTGGAGCAGGTCGGGCTTGAAGGGAGTAATTTAGAGATGGTTCAGGCGGCAATTCGCAAGCCCAACGGCATGATTCTGGTTTCCGGCCCGACCGGAAGCGGTAAAACAACGACACTTTACACGGTGATTGACCTTCTGAATTCAAGAGAAGTAAACATAAGCACAATCGAGGATCCTATTGAATACAGGATCCAGGGGATTAATCAGACGCAGGTTAATCCGAAAATAGGTTTGAATTTTGCCATAGGGTTAAGATCGCTTTTGCGCCAGGATCCGGATATTATTTTAGTGGGAGAGATTCGCGACAAAGAAACGGCGGAAATAGCCGCGCACTCGGCCATGACCGGGCATTTGGTTCTTTCAACCATTCATACGAATTCCGCGGCTGGAGCTATGCCGAGATTGATTGACATGGGAATTGAATCATATTTGGTCGCTTCTACCCTGAATTTAATTATAGCCCAGCGGCTGGTCCGGAAAGTTTGTCCGAATTGCGTGAAAACTTTTAATCTTGACACAAAGCAAATTGAATCGTTGAAGAAAGCGATAAACGTGGACAGGTGCCTTGAGTTTTTGAAAAAAGACGCCCGTATGCCGGAAGAAATAAGAGGGATAAATTCGATTGAAGAGATAAAATTCAGCAAAGGAGCGGGTTGTGACAGGTGCGGCACCAGCGGCTTAAAGGGGAGAGTCGGGGTTTTCGAGGTGTTGGAAGTGGACGAAGAGATAGCGAAAATGATTACTCAAGAAAAATCATCCAATGACATTGAGGCGGCGGCGCGGCAAAAAGGCATGAGAACCATGCTGGAAGACGGATTTTTAAAAGCGGTTCTGGGAATAACAACCATAGAAGAAGTGCTTCGGGTTACTAAAGAATAAAAGGTTAAAAATATGGCATTTTTTTATTATAAGACAAGAAATAAAGAGGGGAAATCTACCTCGGGTATGTTGGAGGCGAAAGACGAGCGGGACGTGGCCTGGCAGTTAAAAAAGGAAGGCTATTTTCCAGTGCTCATCCAGCAAAGGAGAGAAAAGGATGAATCCAGGCGGCTCTTTTTGGGTTTTTCTTTGTTTAAGAGGGTCTCATTAAAGGAAAAAATGATGTTCACCCGGCATCTAGCGGTAATGATAAAGGGCGGGGTGGGTTTGCCGCAGGCGTTAAACATTTTAGCTGTTCAATCCAGGTCAAGTTATTTTAACAAAGTTCTAAAAGATGTGGCTGAGAGCGTGAAAAAAGGAGTGGCGCTCAATGAATCTTTGGCCAGATATCCCAGGGTTTTCCCTAATGTGTACGTGAGCATGGTGGAAGTGGGCGAATTGATGGGGCGGGTGGACGAGACCTTGAAGATATTGGCGATCCAGATGAAAAAGGAGCATGATTTAAAGAGTAAAATCAAAGGCGCGATGATTTATCCTGGAGTGGTTTTGGGGGCTATGGCCGGGATTGGGGTTTTGATGATGGTGATAGTTATTCCGCGGATTTCCAAGATTTTTGATGAATTAAACGTGCAATTGCCGCTAGCTACGAGAATCCTGATCGGTACAAGCAATTTTTTAAAAGAGCATTATTTTTTGACCCTCGCGATTCTTGCGGCGATAGTCGCGGGAATAAGTATGTTTCTTCGAAGTTTTTTTGGTAAAAGCATTGTAGATTTTTTATTGATAAAAACGCCGTATTTAAAAGGTATTGTTATAAAATACAATTCGGCCCGATTCTGTCGGTCATTGGCGTCTCTTTTGGGCGGCGGGGTGCCGATTATCCGGGCGTTAAACATTGTTTCAGACACGGTTTCCAATCTTTATTACCAGAAAGCTATTAAAAGAGCGGCTAATGAAGTGAAGAGAGGAGTGGCGCTAAATTCGGTTTTAAGAGAGGATGAGAGAATTTTTCCGGCGCTGGTAACTCAAATGACAAAAGTGGGGGAAGAAACTGGAATGAGCGCCGAAGTATTAAAGGAATTGGCCCGTTTTTATGAACAGGAGGTGGATACGATTTCCAAGAGCCTTTCATCGATTGTGGAGCCGATTCTTATGATAATATTGGGCGGCGCGGTCGGGTTTTTCGCGATATCAATGTTACAGCCAATGTATTCAATAGTAGACGTAATCGAATGATTTTTGCGGGTAAAAAACAATCTGGCACGACTTTGATCGAGGTTTTGGTGGCTATTTTTCTTTTAGCCATAATAAGCATTAGCATTTTTGGCATGTTTTTGTTGTCCGGCCGCTTGGTGTCAGACGCGAAAGTAAGAACCATAGGCCTTTACCTGGCTAACGAGGAAATGGAAAAAATAAAGGCCATGGATTATGCCAGGGCGGGAACAGAAGGAGGAGTCCCTGGAGGAGATCTTCCACAGGAGAAGGAGATGAGCAAGGGCGGGGCGAGTTTTACGGTGAGAACTGAAATAAAATATTTGGATGACGAGTCGGACGGTGTTTTCCCGGATGATGTCCGGCCGGCGGATTACAAGGTAATAAGAATAGGGGTTGGCTGGGATAGTTCATTCCAGAAGAATGAAATAGCGCTTGTCTCCAGTGTTTATCCAGCTAGCGCGGATGACGAGGAAGCGGGTGGAATTCTAAGCATCAACGCGGTTGATTTTGAAGGAGCGGGTGTGCCGCAATGCGAAGTTGATATCCTGGAGCCTGGCTTATCTCCGGCGGTTGAAATTCACACAAGGACCGATGATTATGGAAACGTGATTTTATACGGAATGCCTGAATCGTTAGACGGCTATCAGATTTATTTAAAGCGTTCAGGTTATGAGGAAGTGCGGACTTATCCGCCTTATCCTGCGACCTGGTTTCATCCGGTAGATGAACACCCCACGGTTATGGAAAGTGATTTAAACATGAAATCAATCCGGATCGATGAAATGGGGGAGTTGAAAATAGGGATAAAAGATCAGGCGGATAATGGGATTAGCGGTTTTTCCGTGGCGATAAAAGGAGGCAGAATATTGGGTTATACGCAAGAAATGGAGCCGCAGCCGGTCTATGTTTTTCAGGAAGATAATTTGATCGCTGATGAGTCGGGAGTTATTACTGTCCAGCCGGCTAGCGCAGGAGGCTATGAAATGAATTTGAACGACGGTAATTATGAATTAGTTCAATTGGATACTAGTTATCCTTTTGAGCTTCCGGCCGGACAGACAAAGCAGGTGGAAGCCAAGTGCGTAAGAAAAGAAGTAAATTCCCTGCTGGTTGAAGTTTTGGACAGCGCGACCAGAGAGGCAATCCCGGAAGCGGCTGTGACGGTAAACGGTCCTAATTTTTCCGGCAACAAGGTCACTGATAATTTTGGCAGGGCATTTTTCTGGCAGGAGATAATGGAGAGCGGGGATTATACTATAGACGCGGCAATGGACGGTTATGAAAATTATAACGGCCTGGTCGCCTTAAATCAGCTGACGAAAAAGGAAATTTTATTGGAAAGACAATAATTTATGAGATTGACCTGTTTAAAACGCGGGAAATACATTCAGGGAATGACTTTAATCGAGAGTTTAATGGCGGTGATTTTATTTACTGTAATTTCTTTGATGGTGGCTAGTTTTTTGATTTATGGATACAAGAATCATGTTCGGGTAACCGAAGAAGCGCTAAGCACTGACCGGGTGAATATAAACATTCAGAATATGGTGGAGGAGCTTAGGAAGATGAGAAACGGCGAAAACGGGGCTTACGCTATAGACGCGGCAAATAAAAATGAGATTATTTTTTATTCTGACATTGATTCGGATTCTTTGTGCGAGCGGGTTAGATATTTTTTGGACGGGGAGAATTTATTCAAAGGGATAGTTGAAGGAGCGGGTCAGCCCATGGCTTATCCTTTGGGCAGTGAGGAGACGGAAAAAATGGGAAGAGAAATAATAAATGATCAGGATAATCCAATTTTTTCTTATTGGGGGATAGACGGTGAAACCGGTCAGGACATAGAGTTGAGCTATCCGGTGGACGTGTCGGATATCAGGCTTATAAAGGTAAATTTAAAAACAAGAATAAATCTTGGTCAAGGCAGGGAAAGAACAGTAGAATCGCAAGTTTTTTTAAGGAATTTAAGAAATTAAAATAACTGGTGATTAAAAAAATAAAACAAAGGGGTTCTGTTTTAGCGCTGGTTTTAGTGGCCGGGACTTTTTTTCTGGTGGTGTTTACCGGGCTTTTGGGTTACGTGGGCGGTCAGCGGCACGTGAGCGTGAAAAAAACTCAACGGGAGCAGGCTTTCAATATCGCTGAAGCTGGAATTGAGATGTATCGGTGGCACGTGGCTTCGCAACTCAATGGAAGAACAGCGGCTCAAATCGCTGATTATTGGCTGGGGGTTCCGCTGGGGGTTCCGTCTTATGACAGGGAGTATCGCGACCCGCAAGGAAAAGCGGTCGGGCAATTTTCCCTGGAAGTTACTCCGCCGCAGGAAGGTTCGACCATAATAGAGGTGCAGTCAACCGGTTGGCACTATGACAACCCGGAAGTTAAAAGGAAAATAAAAGCCCGGCTTAGAAAGCCGGCCTGGAGTGAATACGTGGTAGTGGCTAACGATATAATGCGTTTTGGCCAGGGAACTGAAATCTGGGGGCCGATACATTCCAATAACGGGATTAGATTTGATGGAATAGCCCATAATGTTATTTCATCCTCCAAGCAGGAATATTGGGATCCGGACACTGGTTCGATGAAAGACGGAGTGTGGACGGCTATGCCTGATCCGAGCCAAGTTTTCCTGGCCGGCACGGATTTTCCCGTGGCTGTCACGGATTTTACCGGAATGATCGGTAATTTGGCGGAAATGAAGGCTCAAGCCCAGATATATTTAGACCCTTATTCTGGTTTAAATAAGTATGGTTATCACTTAATATTAAAGGATGACGGGACGATGGATGTTTATAAGGTGACCTCAAGAGGAAGCTCCAGTCATCATATTAATTCTGAAAGTTTTTACAAAAATTACCCGCTGCCGGATAGCGGGGTTATTTTCGTGGAAGACGACGCGACCATTGAAGGGGAGATTAGCGACAAGAAAATAACTATTGCCTGCGCTGATTTAGAGACTGGTTCAGATTATTCCAATATTTACATTGAAAAAGATATTACTTACGCTGGCTACGATGGAAGCGAGATGTTGGGTCTTATTGCTCAGGGGGATATCACGGTCGGGCTTTATAGCGAAGATGATTTAAGGATAGACGGGGCGCTGGTGGCTCAAAACGGTCGAATTGGCAGGGATTATTATAATTTTTGGACAAGCTGGCAATATTATAAAAGAGACACAATAACGATTTTCGGAGCTTTGGCCACTAATCAAAGATACGGATTTGCCTGGGTTTGCGGTGGAACTGTTTATTGCAGCGGTTATGAATACAGGAATATAGAGTTTGATCCGGAGCTTATGTATAATACTCCGCCTTATTTTCCAACACAAAACGAATATCAACTTGATTTATGGGAAGAGGAAAAATGATGATATAATGGGGTTATCACTGAATAAAGAATTAAAAGTAATTTGTGGACCAGAAAAAAAATATTGATTTTTCAAACAGTTTTGGAGTTCAGATCGAAGACAATATGTTGCGAGTGGTTGAGATGAAAAACAAAAGAGGAAGAATAAATTTTTCAGGCTACGCGGCTAAGAAATTGGATCCGGGTATCGTGGTAAGAGGTTTGGTAAAAAAACACAAGACACTGGCTGAAGTTTTAAAAAGCATAATGGGAGAATGTTCGCCGCGGCTGATAAAAAAAAATAAGTTGATTTGTTCCATTCCCGAGAATAAGTCCTTTATTAAAGTATTGGAAATGCCCGTGATAAGTGAAGATGAAATGACCGAGGCAATCAAATGGGAGACAGAAGACAACATCCCGCTTCCTTTGGAAAAGGTGTATTACGACTGGGAGATAATAGGCAAGGATCAGGCTGGCGGGAAGATGAAAGTGCTTTTAGTGGCTTCGCCAAAGGAAGTGATTGAGAGCCGGTTGGAAGTTTTTAACGCGGCCAATCTTTTGGCGCTTGGATTTCGGCCGGATTCTTTTGTTTTGGGTAATTTATTTCAGGGATTGTTCAGGGCGGAGGTTAAGGAGGAAAAGAATATCGCTATAATTTATTTCGGCAGGGAACGGTCAGTGATTTTTATAAAAAATAAAACCACGGTATTATTTACCTCGAGTATATTATTCAGCGTGACTGAATTATTTGGAAAATTAATGGAAGCCGCCACTGGCAGTCTGGCCGCGCAAGATAAAGGGAAAATAGAAGAGATAAAAAAAGGAATAAGAGAAGCAGGATTTTTAAATAATCAGGAATTAGGGAAAAAACACAGGGAATTAGTGGGGGATAATTTCGAAGAATTAGCGCGGGAAATTCAAGGGGCGATCACTTATTTTGAAGCCGGGGCAAAAGAAAAAAATATAGAAAAAATTTATTTAACAGGAGCGGGCGCGACAGTGGCCGGGATCAAGGAGTGGATTGAAGAAAATTTGGGGCGAAAGATAGAAGTTGGCGGGGAATTTTCCGGGTTTAGCGTAGATGGAAATTCTCTCGCTATGCCGATGAATTTGGTTTGTGATTATTCGATCGCTATTGGGTGCGCGCTAGGTTCAATATAAAAATAAAATGATAAATTTGCTCCCGCCGGAACAATTAGAAAAGATAAAGATAATTCAACTTTCCAAGCGGACAATGAAGGTGATTTTTATAATCGTTTTTTTGAACGCGGGAATTTTAATTTATTTGGGATATTTGCGAAGTAGTTTGAAAAATGAGCTGGAAACATCAAGCAGTGTTTCTTTAAATCAGGACGCGGAAAAGAAAGC
>JAHKAQ010000066.1 GCA_018825765.1 Patescibacteria group bacterium | reverse complement strand
TGATTCTTAACACCGGGCCCACGGGGAGCGGGAAAACTACCACGCTGTATGCCTGTTTAAAGCGGGTAAATGATCCTTCAACGAAAATAATCACTATCGAGGATCCAATTGAATACCGTCTGCCAGGTATTTCCCAGACTCAGGTGCACAAGGAGAGAGGCTATGATTTTTCCAGCGGGCTTCGGGCTATTGTGCGCCAGGATCCGGACGTTATTCTTGTTGGTGAAATTCGAGACGAAGAAACGGCGGATATAGCGGTGCACGCGGCATTAACCGGACATCTGGTTTTTTCCACGGTGCACGCTAATTCAGCCGCCGGCGCGGTTCCGCGCTTGGTGGATTTGGGTATTCGGCCATCACTTATCACACCGTCGATTAACGCGATTATCGCCCAGCGGCTGGTAAGAAAATTATGCCCGCACTGCAAGGAAGAATATATTCCGGCCGGAGAAACCCTGGATACCATGAACAAATTTCTTTCGATTATTTCGCCCAAAGCTGAGTTGGAAATTCCAAAAAACATAAAAACGCTTTATCGTCCGACAGGATGCCCTAAATGCCGGGGACTGGGATACAAAGGGCGGCTGGGAATTTTTGAAATTTTTGAGATAAACAAAGAGATAGAAAAATTGATTCTGGACATGGCGCCGGATTCTGATCTTTTAGCCGCGGCCATGGAAAACGGAATGATAACTATGCTTCAGGACGGAATTTTAAAAGCAGTGGCGGGCGAAACCAGCATGGAAGAAGTTCAACGGGTCACAGGAAGCGGAGACGTGCTGGAGCAGGCTTACGAACGAATTATGCGGCAACTTCTTTCCATGCAGCTTTTTATACGCAACGCGCAGATTAAAAAAATAACTCAGGGCGGTTTTGACACGAAGGCCCTTGAAGCTTTGTTCCACCAGGCTTCAAGCAAAGAGCTTTTGGAATACGTGGTGGCGGGCGGATTGTTTTTTGACGCCGGAGATATCCACCTGGAGCCGGTGGGCGACGTGGTTAAAATCCGCTATAGAATAGACGAGATCCTTCAGGACATTGGCACTATTTCGGCGCCTGATTATATGTCGGCTTTATCAAAAATAAAGACGCTGGCCGGGTTCAAGGCCGGGTCGCACGAAGCGGTCCGGGACGGACGTTTTGGCATTAAGCTTGAATCAGCCCTGCCAGGCCTTGAAAACACAGAAATTGATGTTCGCGCTTCAATCATAACCGGCGGTTACGGGGAAACTACGGTAATGAGGTTACTGCATAAATCCGCCAAATCACTGGATATTGAAAAGATCGGAATTAGAAAAGAAATTTTGGGCCGCTTGATAGAAGAAGTGGAAAAGCCGAACGGAATAATCCTTAACACCGGGCCCACGGGGAGCGGGAAAACTACCACGCTGTATTCTCTTTTAAACCGGCTGAACAAGCCTGAAGTAAAAATCATCACGGTGGAGGATCCGATTGAATACCGCTTAAAAGGAATTTTGCAGACTCAGGTAAACGCCGAGGAAGGCTATGATTTTTCCAGCGCTCTCAGAGCTTTGCTTCGCCAAAATCCGGATATTTTAATGATTGGTGAAATTCGAGACGAGGAAACGGCGAAAATCGCGGTTCAGGCATCGCTTACCGGACACCTGGTGCTTTCTACCCTGCATACAAATAACGCGGTGGCTTCAGTTCAGCGCTTAATAAACATGAATATTGATCCGAGCGATATTGCTTCGGCGACTAACTGTTTAATGGCCCAGCGGCTGGTGAGAAAATTGTGCCCGGATTGTAAAAAGGCGGTTAAACCGGATCAGGAGAAGATGAAAAAAATAACAGAAACGCTTGAGGCTATCCCAAAAAATTCCGGGATAGCGGTGCCGGGCAAGGTGGAGCAGATTTTTGATCCGGTAGGTTGTAAAAAATGCAAAGGCCTGGGTTACCGGGGGCTTTTGCCTGTGGCTGAAGTGATGACTATGAGCGAAGAAATGGAAGAATTGGTGTCCAGATTTTCAACAACTTCAGCTATTCTTCGCCAAGCGGCAAAAGAGGGCATGGTTACCATGGGACAGGATGGAATATTGTGGGTGATTGAGGGGATTACCAGCCTGGCTGAAGTGGAAAGAGTAACGGAGAAATAAAGGATTGAAGGTTAGCGGGTCTTTAAATATCGCTTGTGGAAATAAGGTGGAAAAAACTAAAAAATAAGGCTTGTTTTTGTTTTTTGGTTTGATAGGATGCGGAAGGAAGGGATAAAAAAATCCTAAATCAAACTCTGTAGACAGTCTTGCTTACAAAAAGCAAGGAGGAAGATTAGCTCGAGGAGTGCCTTCGTCGAAACCAAGGCGTCCATTGTATCTAAGTTAATTTCCCGGACACAAAAGAAGCGGCCCTTTTGTCTACAGAATTTGGTTTAGGATAAAAACAGATAAATTTAGCATATTTTTGTATTAATGTCAATGGCAGATGCTTGAATCTTCGATCGAGGACCCGAAAGAGGCGGACTTTGAACAAACTCTTCGCCCAAAAAAATTACAAGATTACGTTGGCCAGGAGCGGGTTAAACAAAGTTTGGAAATTTTTATCCAGGCGGCTAAAAAACGCGGCGAGGCGTTAGAGCATGTTTTGATTTATGGACCGGCTGGATTGGGCAAAACCACGCTTTCGCATATTATTTCCGGGGAGCTGGGAGCGAATATAAAACCAACATCCGGGCCGGCAATCGAAAAAGTGGGTGATCTGGCTTCAATTCTAACTAACCTGGAAGAAGGGGATGTTTTGTTTGTGGATGAAATCCATAGAATGAACAAGCTGGTGGAAGAAGCGCTTTACCCGGCTATGGAAGATTATAAGCTGGACATTATTATCGGCAAAGGCCCTTCAGCGCGAACCTTACAACTTGATTTGCCGCATTTTACGCTAATCGGGGCCACAACACGCATTGGGCTTATCTCCTCCCCTCTTAGGGGAAGATTCGGCATGACTTATAAGCTTGATTTTTACACAGATAAAGAGGTTGAGAATATTTTGGAGCGTTCAGGCCGAATTTTGAACGTGCCGATGGAAAATAAAGGTTGTGAGCTGATTGCTAAATGCAGTCGGCGTAATCCACGGGTGGCTAACCGATTATTGAAACGCATTAGAGACGTAGCCCAGGTAAAAGGAACGGGTAAAATTGATTACGGGACAGCCCAAAAGGCCCTGGGTATGTTTGAGGTGGATGAACTGGGCCTTGAGCCGGCGGATCGGGAACTGCTAAATGTTTTGATTGAGAAATTCGGCGGCGGGCCGGTGGGCGTTGAGACCTTGGCGGCGGCGGCCAGCGAGGAAAGAGACACTTTAGAGGAAATTTACGAGCCTTTTTTGATAAAAATCGGGTTTTTAGAACGGACGCCGCGGGGAAGAAAAGCGACTAAGCGGGCTTATGAACATTTAGGATATGAATTTTTAGAGTAACTGGTGATTTTGAGGGGAAAGGGACTATTATTAAGTGGGGCCGCCTGGGTTTTTCAGGCGGTTTTTGGTTTGTTTTTAAAATTTTTGGAAGCTTAGGAATCTTGCGGCGTTTAGATTATTTTTATGTTTATTTTAGAATATTTTTAAGACTAGCGTGTTATACAAAATATGCCGTATGGCCGGTATGGGGAAGCGGGCTCGGGTCTTTCCGCTTCCCCTCTTCCGACAAAAATTTTTTATGTATATGACGCTAAAAATAAAAAAGAAAATAACAATGGTTGGATTTTTGTTGCTAGGTTTGGGAATATGGCTCATCGGCAGGGCCGGAACAGAAAAAGTAATTATAAATGAACTTATGGTAAATCCGGGAGCGGTAAGCGATTCAGAGGGAGAATGGATTGAGTTACACAATAAAGATGAGGAGACAATAAATTTATTAGGCTGGAAAATAAAGAACAGGAACGGAGAGCATGTTATTGTGGAGGATCTGATAATTGAGCCTGATGATTTTCTGGTTTTGTGCCGGAATAAAGATACGGGTAAAAACGGAGGAATAGCCTGTGATTATCAGTATTCCGGCCTTAATTTATTAAACACGGGAGATGAAATTTTACTTAAAAGCCCGGAAGAAGAAGTCTGGCCAGCGGTCTATGGCCAGGAAATGATTCTGGAGGGAAAATCTTTGGAAAACACAGGAGATGAACAATGGCAATTATCTTATAACAAACTCGCAAGCGGTGATTATGGAACACCAGGACAAGAAAACAGCCAGGCCTATCCAGAAGAAAGTGAAGGCGCGCCTGAAATTCCAGGGGAGGAGCCGGGGATGTATGCCGCGATTTTTTTAACAGAAGCATTACCTAACCCTGAAGGCGCGGACGGGAATGATAATGAGTTCATAGAGCTGTATAATCCAAATGATTTTGAAATCGATCTAGCATTATGGAAGATTGTCAATAAAAAGGGGCAAGAATATGTTTTTGACTCCTGGAAGATAGGGCCCGGAACTTATAAGGCGCTTTATAGAAATATTTTCGGCTTGAATTTATATAATCAGGACGAAGAAATCACGTTGTTAAACAGGAACGGGCGCCTGGTTGATATGATTTCTTTTGAAGGGAGCGCGGCGAGCGGAGAGTCTTTAAATAAAACGCCGGAAGGAGAGGTTTTCTGGTCGGAAATAATTACACCTGGAGAGGCAGGCATAAGGTCAGAGGCCGGTAAAGTCGAGTCTGAAGAAAAGAGTGAGCAGGAATCCTTTATTCAATTAGAAAACCTGGAAGAAATTGAGCTTTTAGAGGACAATACCCTGGTTGGCTTGAGGGGTATGATGATTTCACCGGTGGGAACGCCGAAAAAAGGGGCTTTTTATCTTCAAAAACAGGACGCGGGAATTTTGGTTGAGCTTGATTTTAAATATGACGGAAAGCCAGGAGACAAATTGAATGTGCGGGGAGAGCTTAGAAAGCTAAAGGATTATAACTATATTAAAGTGGAGGCGCCGGAGAACATGGAGAAAACAGGCGCCGGAAAAATAGAATATCAAAAAATCAACGCTTGCATGAGTGATAACAGCTGCCGGGATTTTATTGGGACGGCCGTTGAATTCAGGGGTTTTTACGCGAGAAAAACCCAAACCTATTTGTTTTTTGAAGACCAGGACGGCAGAGAGCTTAGAGCGGCTCTGGCTGGCAGTTTATTTTTCTCAAAACCTCAAGGTGAAGCCAGTTACAGGATTAGAGGAGTTTTGGAGGAAAATGAATCCGGCTTCAGGGTTGTTCTCGTGGATCAAAAAAAATTAAAAGAAACAATAAAACAAAACGAACCGGCAGAATCCGCGAATAATAAGGGTATTGGAGCGCCTGATTTTAAAGAAAAATCATCTAACACAAGCGAAGCTGGTTTAGGGACACGACTTATTAAAGATATGCCAGAGCCGGGACAAAAAATGATTATAGGGGAAAATTTCTTGGAACAAAGAAAAAAAGGTATTATATTAAACAAAGAAAAAGGCAAGGAGATAATAATAAAAATGCTTGGATCTTTAATTGTTTAAGCAAATGATAATTTTAGGACTGGATCCGGGTTTCGCGAGAGTCGGGTATGGAATAATAAAAAAACAAAAAGGAGATTTAAAGGTGCTAACTTTTGGTTCTATCTCTACTCCGGGTAAACAAGATTTTTGCGGCAGGCTGTTGCAAATAAGTCTGGATCTTGAAAAATTAATAAAGAAATACAAGCCAAACCATTGTGCTATTGAGGAGCTGTTTTTCTTTAAAAATTTAAAAACCGCAGTGGCCGTGGCTTCGGCAAGAGGAGTATTGCTGGTTGGGGCGAAAAAATTAAAGCTTGATGTTTTTGAATACACCCCCCTGCAAGTTAAACAAGCGATAACAGGCTATGGCCGGGCGGATAAAACACAAATAATGAGGATGGTGACAAATATTTTAAAAATAAAAACAAAAATAAAACTTGACGACGTGACTGACGCTTTGGCGGTCGCGATCTGCCACGCAAGTTCGCTGCATTTTTTAAACAGACTGAGTCAAAAACAGTTGAATCCAAAAAATTGATTTTTTTGGATTTTATTCTTGTTTTTTTTAGGCGAAGGTTATAAGCTTTATGTGAGTTAATGAGTTCTTAAATATTTAACAAGACATATGAGCAGTTTTATTGAGTTTGTAATTCGTCAAGGCGTGCCATTGGAGACCATTCAGCTTATGCTCATGTTTCCTTTGGTGGTAACCGTGATGGCGGCGGCCCGCCAGATTATAGGAATGAAGTCTTTTGGAGTGTATACGCCTTCAATAATAGCCCTGGCTTTTATTTCCACGGGGTTAAAGTATGGAATTTTTTTATTTATCGTGATTCTTTTGATTGGAACTCTGACCCGGCTGATATTGAAACGTTTTAGGTTGCTTTATCTGCCCAGGGTGGCGATTATGCTTTCAGTTGTTTCTGTCACGATTTTCTTATTACTGGCGGCTGGAGGGTTTTTTAAAAGAACAGGGCTGGCGGCGGTGTTAATTTTTCCACTGCTTATTATGATCACAATAATGGAAAAATTTATCGTGATCCAAATTGAAAAAGGCTTTAAAACTGCTATTTTTTTATCTTTGGAAACACTCGCGCTTTCGGTGATCGCTTACCTTGTGGTAAGTATTTCGTTTTTACAGAGCCTGCTTTTATCTTACCCCTGGTTAATTCTGGTAATCGTTCTGGCTAACTTTGCTCTGGGAAAATGGACCGGGTTAAGATTTTCTGAATATTATCGATTTAAGGATGTTATAAAAAATGTTGAGATACCTTCGAAAAAGTAGAAAACTTTTGGGAATGAACTCCCGAAATTTGGATTTTGTAAGGCCCTACAACAAACGGGAGGCGAAACGGATAGCGGACAACAAACTGCTTACAAAACGAATTTTAAGAAAAAACGGAATTGGAGTGCCTAAATTGTTGGGTAAAATTAAAAGCCTGGAAGAGCTGGAGGCTTTCGCGTGGGAAAAACTGCCTAATTCTTTTGTTTTAAAGCCAAATAAAGGCCTGGGTGGTGAAGGGATTATGGTGGTTTATGGAAAAAAGAAAAACGGCAACTGGGTCAAGGCTACCCGGGAAGAAGTAAGCATCCAGGATTTAAAAAATCATATTATCACCATTCTTGAAGGAAATTATTCACTGGCCGGAGTGAAAGACGTGGCCTTTTTTGAAGAAAGAATAAAGATTCTCAAGCTTTTAAAACCTTATAGCTTCCGAGGAATTCCGGATATCCGAGTAATAGTGTTTAATAACGTGCCGGTGATGGCTATGCTAAGATTGCCAACCGAGCAGTCCGGCGGGCGGGCGAACCTACACCTGGGAGGAATTAGCACGGGAATTGATTTGGCCAGCGGGATAACAACTTCTTCTATTACAAAAAATCTTACCACGCAAAGGGAGTATTTGATTGACAGTCTGCCTGGATCGCGACTGGCGCTATCAGGCATAACAATCCCGCACTGGAAAGAAATACTGCAAATGTCAGTAAAAGCGCAACAGCTTACGGGCATTGGGTATCTGGGCGTGGATATTATGATTGACCGGGATCAGGGACCGGTGATAGCCGAGCTTAACGCCAGGCCCGGGCTTGGAATACAGGTGGCAAACCTGGCCCCGCTTAAATCAAGACTGGAAAAGGTAGAGGGCTTGAAAATAAAAAGCATAAAAAAGGGAGTGCGGGTTGGGCAAGATCTTTTTGGAGGAGAAATTGAGGAAGACGTGGAGGATATGACCGGGAAAAAAATACTGGGAATTTATGAAACAATCACCGTGATCAATCCTAAGACCAGCGCCTTCACGAAAGCCAGAGCAAAAATAGACACGGGCGCTTTCTCCACTTCCATTGATTCTGATTTGGTAAAAAAAATAGGCTATGAGGATATTGTAGGGGAGTTTGAAGACGAAAGATACATAAACCCCCACAACGACAGAGCGAGTGAAATCATAAAAGGAATAAAAACCGAGTATATGGACAGGTTTCCGCTGCTGGCTGACGTGGTTTCGGTGCTATCAGCGCACGGAAGGACAATCCGCCCTAAAATTAAAGTCAAAATAACCCTGGGAGACGTTACTTTTTTAAGCAAGGCCACAGTGGCGAAAAGAAGCGGGTTAAAACGAAAAATTATCATCGGCCGAAAAGATTTAAAAAACTTTATCGTAAATCCAGGAAGAATAAACAGCCTGAAAAAGCTTTAAATTAATGAAAAACAAACAAATAAAATTGTCCCGGGGACCGGGTTACTGCGTTTTTGGTGTTTCGGTGCAGGCTTTTGGGCGCATAGGCCTGGAGGATTGCTTTTCGGATTTCGCTATTGTCTGTTTAAATTATTCCGGGGAAATTGAAACTATGAGACAAGAAGGGGTTGGGATTTTTTGTCTTGAGGAACACTTAGGGGAGAAGCCTAAAGGAAGAAGAAACCCGACCACGCTTCTAGAAAACAAGGCGGCAAGGGATTTTATAAAAAAACACGCCGCCGGACGAAAACCAGTATTGGTCTTGTATAAAAGCAGCTCAAAAATAGAAGCGCTGGCAAAAAAACACGGCTGGATAGTGGCGGCGAACCCCTATAATCTAAGAATGAAGCTGGAAAATAAGGTTTTTTTCAGAAGAATGGCCGAAAAAATAGGCCTGGAGCAGATACAGGGGGATGTAATGACGTTTGGCGAACTAAATTACCAGAAACTGAAAGCTAAATTTAAGGGCGCTTTTGTGATGCAGGGATCGATTGGCGGCGGCGGCGGCGGCACTGGTTTTATCCACAGTGAAAAAGACTTTAAGCGGACGTTAAAAAAATTCAAACAAGACCTGGGGCTTGGAACAAAGGATCAGGTGGTGGCTTCCCGCTTTATCAAGGGCTATTCTCCCAGCATAACCGGCTGTGTGGCCGGGAAATGGGCCTTGCAGCTTTACCCCCAATTACAGCTGATAGATGTCAAAGAGCTTCACCCGGAAGCAAAAGGAAATGGCGTATTTTGCGGCCATGACTGGTGGGAGGCCCGGAACATTCCACGGGCAACCATAAAACAAATGAGAGAAACAGTGGAAAAAATAGGAAATTATCTTAAAAAGCATAGGTATCGAGGAATTTTTGGCGTTGATTTTTTAGTTGACGAAAAAACCGGCCAGGCTTGGGCGGTTGAAATGAACCCCCGCCTGCTCGGAACCTACCCCATATCGACTCTGATCCAGCAAAGACGCGGGGAATTGCCCTTGATTATACTTCATCTTTTGGAATTTATTCTGCGGAACAGGAGCGGGGACAACACGGAAGAGACAGGTTTTGACCTGGAGCTAAAGAGAGCGGATATTGAAAAACTAAACCGCGCCTATGGGGAACCAAAGCAGGGGGCTCATTTTTTTATCTCGGCGCCGTTTAAACCGTGTGTTTTAAAAAATGGAATAAATTCCGGGGTTTTTGAGCTTGAAAAGGGAAGGTTAAAATTCAAGCGGCCGGGATTTAAACTGCGACATCTGAAAACTGAAACGGAGTTCTTGTTGGTCGACGGCGTGCCTTGCAAGGGGAGGGAAATTATGGACGACGGACCGTTACGAATTATGAGGGTTGTGTGTTTGGGCAAAATTAGTCAAAATATGGGAAGAGAATTAAATGATTTTGGTAGAAACATAATAAGGGCGGTTTATGATGCTTTGGAGATACAGAAGCCCGTCTGATAGTCTTTATAATTGAAATATTTTAAAGCCATGAAACAAGCCTATAAAAACGTTTCAAGGCGGGAATTAAACCTGCTTGGAGGATGGAAAGGGCGGCTTGTCAGGTTTAAAAGCGCCTTAAAAACATCCGCGGGCAGAAAAAATATCATGAAAAAGACGCTACAACTTGGAGTCTTGGCGGTTTTTTTGGGAATTATAGGAGCGGCGGGAATCTTTTTATATTATTCCAAGGACCTGCCAAAACCGGGCAAGGTTTCGGAAAGAAAAGTGGCCGAGTCCACGAAAATCTTTGACCGCACCGGGCAGGTTTTATTATATGAAATTCATGGAGAGGAGCGCAGAACGGTGATTGCTTTTGATGATATGCCTAAATACATAAAAGACGCGACAATCGTGGCTGAAGACGATCAGTTTTATTCGCATCACGGGTTGGACTTTCGGGCAATCTCAAGGGCGGTATTGGCTGATATTCGACACGCCAGCAAGGCGCAGGGGGCCTCAACCATCACTCAACAGTTCATCAAGAACTCGATATTATCTTCGGAAAAAACTTACGCTCGAAAAATAAAAGAAGCGATTCTCTCGATAGAGCTCGAGAGAAGATTTTCAAAGGACGAGATTCTGGAGATGTATTTGAATGAAATCCCTTATGGGAGCAACGCCTATGGAATTGAGGCGGCGGCCCAAACATACTTTGCCAAAGGAGCAGGACAGCTTACACTGGACGAAAACGCTTTTTTGGCGGCACTGCCTAAGGCTCCAACCTATTATTCGCCTTACGGAACCCACACGGAAGAACTCCAGAAAAGAAAGGAGTGGATCCTGAAAAGAATGGAGGACCTGAATTATGTTTCACATGACCAGGCAGTGGAGGCAATAGGAACCGACACTTTTGATAAGGTGCAGCCTTTTTCTTCCAATATTCGCGCTCCGCATTTTGTAATGTATATAAAACAGCAATTGGTAGATGAGTTTGGGGAGGAATTTATTGAAAGCGGCGGACTTAAAATTTACACCGCGCTTGACTGGAAAATGCAGGAGGCGGCGGAGGAAATTATAAAAAACAATGTTGAGAGAAATACTAAAAGTTTTAACGCGGGCAACGCGGCATTAGTGGCTGTTGATCCGCAAAATGGAGAAATCCTGGCCATGGTAGGCTCTAAAGACTACTTTGACAAGGAAAACGACGGCAATGTAAATGTGGCGATAAGAGAAAGACAGCCAGGATCCTCTTTTAAGCCCTTTGCTTACGCGGCTGCTTTTACCAAGGGATATGTTCCGGAGACAATCTTGTATGACGTGCCCACAACCTTTGTCGGCGATGGAGTAAAGGATTATAAACCACAAAACTATAATGGAAAATTTACCGGCCCGGTGAGCATGAAGGAAGCCCTGGCGATGTCATTAAATATTCCGGCGGTAAAAACGCTTTATTTGGCCGGAATTGACGATACAATAGATTTGGCCGAGGCGATGGGGGTTACTACCCTAAAAAATCGAAGCCGCTATGGCCTTGCTCTGGTTTTGGGGGGCGGAGAAGTAACCCTGCTTGAAGAAGTGAGCGCTTTTTCGGTTTTCGCGACCGATGGAATTAAAAATGAAAAACGTTCGGTTTTAAAAATAGAAAACTCCCAAGGGAGAATTATAAAAGAAAACGGGGCCGGACCGGGGAAAAGAGTATTAGCCGCTCAAGTGGCGCGCCAAATAAATTACTGTCTCTCGGATAATTCAGCCAGGGCTCCGGTTTTTGGGGCTCACAGCCCCCTCTATGTTTCAGGGAAGAAGGTGGCGGCAAAAACAGGAACCACGCAAGAATACCGGGACGCGTGGACCGTTGGCTACACGCCGGGCCTGGCGGTTGGCGTGTGGGTAGGAAATAATGATAATTCCCCAATGAGGGCCGGGGCGGCGGGAATAACCGTGGCGGCGCCCATTTGGGGGGCGTTTATGAGCCGTTTCGCTGAAAATAAATACAGCGAGTTTGTAGCGCCTAAAACCGAGGAGATACGAAAGCCGATGGTTGGAGGCTATCTGGAAGATAAAATAACGCTTAAGATCGACAAAAAATCAGGATATGAAGCCACTGAAAATTGTTCAAAAAAATACACAGAAGAGCGAACCTTTCAAAAAAGTCACACAATCTTATATTACGTAAACAAAGACAATCCACGCGGAGCCTATCCGGACAATCCTTCCCTGGATCCTCAGTTTAAAAACTGGGAAAAAGCAGTGCTCGGCTGGGCAGATAGAGAGGGCGTCAAAGACACGCCGCCGGACAAAAAGGGCTGTAAGGGCAAGGAAGGGGGCGATGAGGACAACGACGAGGAGGATGAAGACAATGACACCACAGACACAGAAGAACCGGTCGCGCCCAACACAGAACCGGTCATTGAACCACCAGTTGAGAACAATAACCCTCCCAGTGGAGAACAATAACCCTCCCAGTGGAGACGGAGCGGCGCGATAATTTTTCTATCTTATTTTGTAACGAATTTTTTTTAAATACTCGCCTTTCATTTTTTGATTTATTTTTTCTATAATTTCTTCCTGTCTTACTCTTATTGTTTGCCCAACAACGATGTGCGGCAATTCAATTTCCAGGGTCTGGGTATGTTTTAGGTATTTTTTTATTTTTGGCTTATGAGGATAGCGGCCACAAATTTCCATTACTATATTTTTCGCATTTTTACAAACTAAATAAGCGTTTAGCTGGTCTTGAATACCTTTGGCATTGACTATTTTCTGAAGCTCTTTTTTAATGCCGAACATGATTTTATTTTTATTGTTGTTTTATTGGAGAGATAAGATAAAGATAGTCCTGGGTCTGTTTTTTATTAAAACCTTTTATTAGTATGGGCAAACTAGCCTGATTGATTGAGATTTCAAGATCGTCACGGTTAATATTGTTCACACCATCAATAAGATAGCGGTGATTCAAAACAACCTTCACCTTATTCCCTTGAATTTTAGCTTTAATTTCCTTGGAAACCTGACCGGTGTTTTTAGATTGAGCGGATATTTTAACGCTTTTCTTTTCAGGAGAGGCTTCAAAAAAAATATCACTTGATTCGCTGTCTGAAAACAAAGCGGCCAGTTTCGAGGCGTTTAAAAGTTCGTTTTTGTTTAAAATTATTCGAGTTTTGTATTCTTTGGGGATAATTTGGGTATAGTCAGGATAATTTCCATCCACAACCCTTGATACCAGGTAAATATTGGCGCTTTTAACGGCCATCTGACTCTCTTCTACCAACAATTCAGCGATTTCATTTTTTTTATTGAAAATTCTTACGATTTCCTGGGCTGTTTTACCCGGAACAATAATGGAATTTGTTTTATCCTGATCTTTATTTTCATTTTCCTCTTTTTTACTATCCCTTACCCCTGTTTGGAAAACTGTTTTTTCACTTAAGCGAAAACCATCAGTAGCTACAAACTTAACAGTTTTGCCTGTTTTTTTAATAAAAACACCGGCCAGATCCGGGCGCATATTAGAAATAGCCATGGATGAGACCACCTGACTAAAAGCTTGAGCCAGTAAACTGGCTTTTATTTTTAAGAATAAGCCGGTTTTAACTTGGGGAATGAGAGGGAAATCTGTGGTTTCGATTCCCTTTATTTGAGTATTGCATTTTTTGGTCTTAATTTGGATTCCCTGTCCTTTTTTCTTAATGGTTATTTTTTTCTCATCAATTCCCTCAATAGCATTGGTCAGGATTTGACCTGAAACCGCGACATTCCCTTTTTTAAGAATTGATCCTCTTACATCCACAGACACGCCAATTTCTAAATTAGTGGCTTTAAGTGTTAAAAGGCTTTTATCAGCCTTAAAATATACGCTTGACAAAACTGGCAGGGTGGTATTTTTAGAACTTATCCTACTTAGGATAAAGAGGGCTTGTTTTAAGTATTCTTTTAAACAGATAATTTCCATTTTTTGGGTTTA
>JAHKAQ010000010.1 GCA_018825765.1 Patescibacteria group bacterium | reverse complement strand
TCTTTGGCCATTTTAATCGCCGCCAGAGTTTCGGTTAACGAACCAATCTGGTTAAATTTGATAAGGATAGAGTTACCAATGCCCCCGCCGGTCTGTTTCAGATCATAAAGCTTTTCAAAGATATTTATCATTTCGTTTATCACGAAAGTTTTCTGCTCTGGGTAGTCATATTCCAAAAGGTTTAAGCCAATAGGCTTTTCGATGTCAGCCGGATCAAAAAGAATAACATCCTCGAGGCGATTTTCGGGAATGCAGGCAAGCAACTCCTCGATTAGCTCTCCATGAGGATCGATCACGCACACGCCCTGGCCATTTTGAATGTCCTGGCGCGCCATTTCCAAAAGCAGACCGGATTTACCCACGCCGGTTTGACCAATAGTGTAAAGATGGCGGCGGCGGTCTTCCTGCTTCAAGAAAACATTGGTTTTAGCGCCGCGAAAAACATTTTGGCCGATAAGCAGTCCCTCAACCGGAAGATTAGGCGGCGCGGCGGCGGATTTGGCCTGGGCCAGCTGAAGATGCGGGGTTTGGGTGGAATAAAGGGGGAAATGAAAAACACTGGCCAATTCTTCGCTGGAAAGCACCGACATAAAGCCGGAGGAAAAATTTCTAAAAGAAAAATTATAGATGAATTCTTTTTTGCGCAAAGGCTTCTTTACGGCAAAGTTATTCATGTCAATGGTATCGAATTGGGCGAAAGAACTTTGAAGGTGAGTTAGAATTTCTCCTGCCTTTTCTTGGGTCTGGGCCGAGCCCAATAAACGAATATTCGCTTCAAAACACGGTTTTAAGGTTTTCGCTTCCATCAGCTTTAACATTTCCTCTTCAGCCGGAGTGAGCTGGCGCAATTCCTGCTGGGTGTATTGAAATTGGTTAACTGGCTGGGCTTGCGTCTCCCTGTCTTTGGGAGCGGCGCCTTTGGAGGCGGTCTTTAAAAAATCGGAAAAAAATGAGCCCAGCATTCCCTGGCTGGCTTCATTAAGGGAAAGACCTTGTTTCATTTTTCTGGTTATAATCATGGCTTTGGCCCGCCACTTGGAAGGGGCGGCTCTTAGAACGATTTGCATGGCGGCGCCTTCTTCCACCTTTTTAAGACTGGACAGGGCGTTAGTGATATTGGTCAGAGGGTCGGCTTCCAGAATTTTATATGTTTTTTAGGGCAGGTAGGGTTTTTTATTTAAAACAAGATACGAGCAGGCCACCTGGGCGCCGGGAGTAAAGATATTATAATCATCAGGCACTCTATCCACGATGGCTCTGGGGTAAAAACCATAGATTTGTTTTTCTAAGGCGGTGGCGAATCTTTTGGGCGCGGCCAGATAAAAAGAGATGTTTTCATCATTGTGAGGATTAGCGATTTCCAGGGCTATTTGAGGCGGGCCGCAAATAAATTCGCGCCAGCTATTGTCTCGTATTTTAGTAAAGCTCGCGATTAACTGCTCCATTATGCCGATTATTTCCTTGTCGTCTTTTTTTTCTTCCTTGGATTGGATATTTTCCTCGAGCGGCACGGTAATCAAGAAAAGTTCCAGCTTAAGCGCGCGGCCAAGGGTTGTTCTTTTTTTGAGCAGAGGAAAAATAAAAAATAAAGCAACGGCTAAAAGTAGAATCGCGGCTAAAATAAACAAAAAGCTGGGATTAATCAATAGATTGTCGAACATTTTTTATTTGTTTTGAGCTAAAAGCCGGTCGTGGAATTCATCCAGGCTGTGAGGGTCGTTTTTAAAGGTTTTTTTGGCTTGTTGAATGGCTTGTTTTCTTTTTTTAGAATCAATGGCGGCCAGCTCAAGCAGTTGGTGGATTTTCAGGGATTGATCTTTTTGGAAAGGGGCGGCGGCCGGGGTCGCTTTCTCCGACGTTTTTTCCCGGGTCTGGCCGGTTTTTGACTGGCCGGGAAGCGGCGCTGGTATTTGCTCCACAGAATAGACCGGAGGGGTTTCAGCTGTCTTTTGGTTTTCTATTGTTTGGGGTGCTGGAGTTTTTTCCCGGGAAATTTCCAGTGATTCGGCTGGCTGAGATTCCTGTTTTGGCGTTTGTTTTGGACGTGTTTCAGGCTTGGGCGTTTCCCGGGCTGGAATTGCGTTGTTTTGATTTACTAAATCCATATTTTTACGCTTATTGATTCAGGTTGTTTTTAGGGTGTTTTTTGTCCAGGCTTTTTTTGATCGCTTTTAAGATTAGGATAAAATTTTCCTTTCGCTTATTATAAGCGTTTGTTTTGTTTTTTAAGTCCGCCCGCAGTCCATCCAGTAAAAGGCCGGCGGAAATATTATATTGAAAATCTTTTGGAAAATATTCTAAATTTTTCAGGATAAAAATTTTTATCTCAGCTGGGTCTTTATTTTCTAAAATCATTTTCCGCAGTTGTTCGAGCGCCTGGCTTGTGGTTTTTTTATTCATATTAAAATACAGTTGTTATTTTGGAAAAGCTAAATTTCCCTGGACCAGTCATAGAAAAACATTCTAACAAGCCAGGAAACATGATCACTTTGATTGGCTTGCATTATTTGAGAAAATTTTCTTCCGGTAAATTCTTCCTGGTAAATTCCTTTCTCGTCCGGGGTTAAAACATGGTTCCAGTAGTCTTTTATTTTTTCCTGCCAGACTAGCGGATGAAGCTTCCTTTGCCCAAAGGCCAGAAGACATTCCCGATTGTTTTCGCTTTCGTAATAATCTTTTGCTTTCTGGCTTAACTTATCGAAAACATATTTTCTGAATTTTTCCTGGAATTCCTGCTTGTTTTGGTCAGTTAAAATTTTTCCGGCTTTTTCGACGCCGGATAATTCAAGGGAAAAAATCGCCCGGCCTTTGAGCATGGTTTTTACTATTCTCTCTTGAAAGCTGTCCCGGGGGTCTTGCTGAAAGTCTTCTTTTATAACGTAATCCAGGTGATCGCCGATTTTTTTATGCTGTTCTTGGGAATCTGCGGCTAGGGCGTGAATAGCGCTCAAAACATCGGTTTGAAATCTTTGAAAGACTTTTTGTCTTTTAGCTTCCAGTCCCTTAGTGCTTGCCTTCAACCCTAAAATTGAATAGTCAGGCTCATAATAATCTAAAATGAGGTTTTGGATGGCTGTATCTCTCGCGAAAGGATATTTGGCGTATATCTCAAGGACGCGCTGAATGCTTTTGGGATCTATGTGGTAAGGTTTGGCAAAAGCTGCTATCACTTCATCGAGCTTTTGGCTTTTTTGGTTTATTTGGCTAAGCTCTAAAAGTTCAGATTCAATATCTTTTAGCCGTTGGGGTTGATTGATGCCGAGGTTAAGATAAAAATTCCTGTCGCCAAAAAGCTCTTTGATATGTTCCTGGGGAATATCTTTTTTTATTTTTTCAAACTCCGGGCTGGATGCCAGTGCCTGTTCCAGGACTTTACCGTTATCTCTTTTAAAGACTCCCAGGATGAATTTGACTCTGGCGTTTATTTTTTGGGCTTGTTGGTGAAATTCCCTTATTTTTTCATAGTCTTCCGGTTCTATTTCGCCGCGAATTATTCTTGAAATAAGGCTGAATTCGGTTTGGGGATCAGTTTCTTTTCTTTCTTCTTTTTCTTTTTTGGCTATAAGCTGAATTAAAACATCCTTGGTTTCTTTGTTGTTCAGGATTTCACTCATGCTTAGCTGTTCCTTTTCAGGTTCGGGTTTTGGTGGCGCTTCGGGCTTTGACTCCTGTTCCTGGGCTTTTTCCTGATCTTTATTTGGAGAAGTCGCTGCCGGGGCCGTTCCTTTTGTTTCCAAAAATTTATGAGGCGGATGAAATTCAGGGGATTTTTCTTTAGACATTGGGTGTTAAAAATACTTTGTTCTTATTCTACTTTTTAGCGCAGTTTAAGTCAAAGTGGTATACTGGATTTGCTATATTTTATAAATTTCTTAAAAAAACAAAAAGCATGAACCCAAAAACAAAAATAATTGCCGGGCTTGTGATGATAATGGCCATGGCTGTTTTTTTTCGTTTTTACGGGCTGGATCAATTTCCGCCCGGGCTTTATCCGGATGAGGCGGTGAACGCGACCGACGGCTTAAGAGCGCTTGAAAACCATAATCTTAACTGGTATTACCCGAATAACAACGGACGGGAAGGTCTATTTATAAACATGCTGGCTTTGGCTTTTAAGGTTTTAGGAGCGAAGGTCTGGGTGTTCCGGGCCGTGCCCGCGCTGATTGGCAGTTTGACTGTTTTTTTTATTTTTCTTTTGGCAAAAGAAATGTTTGGCGCGGGATTTGGTCTTTTGGCTTGTTTTTTTACTGCCGCGTCTTACTGGCACGTAAATTTTTCAAGAATTGGTTTTCGGGCGATTTTTGTGCCGCTTATTCTTTGTTCGTGTTTTTATTTTTTGTTTTGGGCTTATAATCAGCTTGTAAAAAACAAAAAAAAGGCTTTACTGGGATTTTTACTGGCCGGGCTGATTTTTGGAATTGGCTTTCACACTTATATTGCTTTTAGGATTGCGCCGGCCGTAGTGCTGGTTTTTTTCGCGCTGGCTGTCTGGACAGCCTGGTCCGGAAAAGATAACAGCAATCAGAAGCGGCCTGGTCTAATACTGAAACCTTTTTTATTGTTTGGGCTGGGGGCGCTAATTACTCTTTTGCCAATACTGATAGTTTTTGGAACTAATCCTGAATATTTGGGCTCAAGGCAAAATGATAATTCGATTTCAGTGTTTGACGCGAAAAATAATCAGGGTCAGCTTATTTTAACAATTGGGAAAATGCTCGCTCTGACTTTGGGGCAATTTATTCTATGGGGGGATAATAACTGGCGTCATAATTTGCCTGGAAGCGCCCAGCTATCCCCTTTTGAGGCTGTAATGTTCTGGCTGGGATTCGTGGTCGTGACTGGCGGTTTCGTGATAGGGGTTATAAACAGCTGGAAACTGAAGCGAAACGGCCGGCTGGACAAGTTTAAATATTTTCTGGGTAAAAAAAACATAACTGATGATCCAGACGCGATGGTTTTAAAATTCGGGGTTTTACTGGCTTGGTTTTTTATAATGCTCGCGCCGGCTTTTTTAACCGTGGAGGGGATTCCTCACGCGCTTCGCTCTATTGGATCATTACCCGCGGTTTATTTGATTTTGTCCGTGCCGGTTTACTTTTTATTGAGTCAGGCTTGCCGATTAAAATCCGAGAAATCCGGCAGAGGGAAGATTTTTTGTCCTTTTGTGAAAGTAGTAGTAATTATCGGCATCCTGACAACGGCCAGTTATAATGCTTATAATTATTTCGTGATATGGGGAGAGTCTCCTCAGGCGGCGCAGGCTTTTGAAAAACGACTGGTAAATATCGGGGAATATCTTAATCAAAGCGCGGGAAAAGAAAAAAAGATTTACGTGGTGGCGAATATTGATTCCAAGAAAATTGACACTGGCTTTCCGGTTTCTTTGGAAACTATCCGTTTTATCAATTGGGAGAAAAGAAAAGAACAGGATTTAGTTTATATTTTACCCGAGGACACAGAGCAGATAGAAAAGGCAAACAATGAAATAATTCTTGAAAAACAGGATCAGGAGCTGGAAAATAGATTAAAAAGAGAAACAGGCCTGGAAAGGCAAACAATAAATTTAACGCCTGAATACGGAGAGGAAACAGGCTTTACAATTCTTCGCTCCTGGGACATTGGCCTAAAATAAAGCCCAGCGCTTCCAGTCTATCCTGGCCCTGGGTTTGATTTTTGTTTTGGCAGGCCAGGCAGGCATTTTTGAATTCAAGCCACTGGAAAGTTTCTGATTCTGGAGTGGTAAATTTTAATTTGGCGCAAACGATGTTTTCCGGCTCCGGGCCGCAGTCCTGGTTGGTGATAATGTCGCAGGAAATAAGCTGTGGGCCGCTTGCATCAGACTCGGGGCTGTTGTTTTTTGGATTTGAATCTTCCAATGCCTGTTTGATGTCTTGAAAAATCTCTTCAATGACTGCCTCTACTTCCTGTT
>JAHKAQ010000065.1 GCA_018825765.1 Patescibacteria group bacterium | reverse complement strand
GGGTCTGTTGCCAAATAGGCTTTCGTTACGAATTTGACCGAAAAATGGAAATTGCAGTAGAAATGCTATTTGGCAACAGACCCTTTATAACTTCTAAGGCGGTAAGATTGCTGGAGAAACATTAGTTCATCTCTTAGTTTTTCCAAAAGTTTCTGGTGGTTTTTATTTATTCGGGATTGCTCCTGCCTTAGAAGGTCAAGGACTGTGGCTAGAGTGGCAAAATAGTCATTTGATCTAACGTGAAATCTAATAGATTCCTTTGCCTCGGAGTCAATGCTTTTTATTGATTGATTCGGGCCGTCGCTGGTCATTAAAAAGTTGTTGTTAATCCTGTATGTTTTTTTAAGGCGCTGGCTGGCACTCATAATATCTTTGATAAGGTTTTAACAAAAATAGTTTACCGGAATGCTTTTGAAATTATTGCCGGCGATGATTATGTGATCCAGGAGATTGATGCCGAAAATTTTCCCGGCTTTGACCAGTTGCTTGGTGGTTTTAATGTCTGATTTGGTGGGTTTTACATTGCCTGAAGGATGATTGTGAGCGACGATCACAGCGGCGGCTGAATATTCCACGGCCGGTTTAAACACTTCTCTGGGGTGAATAATATTAGTGGTTAAACTGCCGACTGAAATTACTTCGTCGTGAATAAGCTGATAATGGCTGTTTAGATACAGGCCGCGCAGTTGTTCTTTGGGCAGACTCCTCATGTCCTTTAAATAGTTGAAAACATCTTGAGCGGTTCTTATGGTTGCCAGGCCGCCGTTATTACTTTGGAAGAAGCGGCGTCCTAATTCAAAGCAGGCAATTATTTGGCAGGCTTTAGTGAAAGGAATATCAAGTTCTTTTTGCAGTGTAGAGGGGTTAGTCTGGCTTATCATGTTTTTTTCACCGTATTCTTTAAGAATGCGGCTGGACATGGAAAGAATGTCTTCTTTTTTAGTGCCGACGTTTAAAAATACAGCCAGGAGTTCAGCCACGGAAAGCGCCTGGGGGCCGATTTTCTTTAGCTTCTCCCGGGGCTTCTCGTCTTCTTCCAGGTCTTTTATTTTTAAAATGTATTTTTTTGATTTTTGGTGATTTTTGTTTTGGATTTTTGAATCGTCCTGAAAAATCAGGTCATTGGGCCGCAGGAGATAAGTGTTAACAAAGCACGGAAGCACCTGGCGGTTAGTTTTTCTCATATTGTTTTTTAACGATTAAGGCCGGGTCTTTTTGTATTTAAACGAGGTTATAGAAGAATATTTTCAGTATACTGAAAATATTTTATAAGTCCACTGACTTAAGAATAACTTTATCTTTTTTTGGTCTTTTTATATTTTTCCAGGACCCGTAATTTGGCCAGTTCTTTTTTTAGCCTTATTTCCGCTTCAACAGAAATAAGATCAGAGTTTATTTTTTCCTTAAGGGCTTGTTCTGCTTCTTGTTTCGCTTTTAGGATGGTTTGTTCGTTTAATTCCTCGGCCCGGTCGGCCGTGTCGGCGAAGACTTTTACGGAATTGTTTTCTATTTCAAAAAATCCATAAGAGACGGCTAAAAGATAAAGTTCTCCGTCGCTTGTTTTAATGCAGATTTCTCCGGGTTCAATACCTCCTATCAGGGATTCGTGAAAAGGCAGGACTGTGATCTCGCCATCCATGGTGCTCATGGTTACTTGGGTAATTTCCTGGCTAAATACTTCTTTTTCTGGAGTGATTATTTTAAATTGAATCCTGGATGAATTTTTTTCAGGCATTTTGTCTATTTAGATTTTTCTTTACTGTTTGTTTGGTTTAATTCTTCGATACTTCCTTTCATGTAAAAGGCTTGTTCGTTTTTAGAATCGTGCCGGCCCTCTATAATTTCTTTGAAGCTCCGCACAGTGTCTTGTATTTTGACGTATTTTCCCTTGATGCCGGTAAATTGTTCGGCGACATGAAAAGGCTGGGAGAGGAATTTTTGGATTTTTCTCGAGCGGTTTACGATCTCCTTGTCTTCGTCTGATAATTCTTCCATTCCAAGGATGGCTATTATATCCCGCAGGTCTTTGTAGCGCTGCAACAGTTTTTGGACTTCCCTGGCCACTTCATAGTGCTCTTTACCCACAATATCCGGAGCGAGGATAGTGGATGAGGAATCCAGCGGATCCACGGCCGGATAAATTCCTAATTCTGACAAGGACCTGGAAAGAGACACGGTCGCGTCCAGATGCGAAAAGGTAGTGGCCGGGGCCGGGTCGGTCATGTCGTCAGCCGGGACATAGACGGCTTGAATGGAAGTGATGGATCCTTTTTTCGTGGAAGTAATTCTTTCCTGCAGCTGGCCCATTTCTTCGGCTAAAGTTGGCTGATAACCGACAGCTGAAGGGATGCGGCCCAAGAGAGCTGACATTTCCGAGCCGGCCTGGGTAAAGCGAAAGATGTTGTCAATAAAAAAGAGCACGTCTTTTCCTTCCTGATCCCTGAAGTTTTCAGCCATGGTAAGGCCGGTTAGGCCTACGCGGGCGCGGGCGCCGGGCGGTTCATTCATCTGCCCGAATACCAGGGTGGTGTTTTTTAAGACGCCGGATTCTTTCATGTCGTAATAAAGATCATTTCCCTCGCGGGTTCTTTCCCCTACCCCGGCGAACACCGAGAAACCGCCATGCCGGGAAGCGATATTGTGAATAAGTTCTTGAATGATTACGGTTTTCCCTACTCCGGCGCCGCCAAAAAGTCCGACTTTGCCGCCTTTCATAAAGGGGCAGATTAAATCGATAACCTTTATGCCGGTTTCAAAGATTTCCACCGAGGTAGACTGTTCTTTGAATTCAGGCGCCGGGCGATGAATGGGAAGAGTCTTTGCTTCTTTGATGTTTTCTTTTCCGTCAATGGGCTGGCCTAAAACGTCAAACATACGGCCCAGTGTTTTTTTGCCCACAGGGACTGTGATTGGTTTTCGGGTGTCAATTACCGGAGCGCCTCTTTTTAAGCCGTCGGTTGAATCCATGGCGATGGTCCTCACTCTTTTTGCTCCAAGATGTTGTTGAACCTCAAGAATCAGGGAGGATTTTTTGTTTTCAACGTCTACGCTTAAGGCGTTGTGAATAGCGGGTAATTTATCCTGAAAACTTACGTCCACTACCGGACCGATAATTTGGGTTATTTTTCCTTGCATGATGTAAATAAAAAATGTTTAAAATTAAAATCTATTTTTCAAGCGCCAACATGCCGCTGCTTATCTCGGATAATTCCTGGGTGATAGCGGCCTGGCGCGCCTGGTTATATTGAAGGGAAAAATTGTGAATCATTTCCTGGGCCGCGTCTGAAGCGTTTTTCATGGTAATCATTCTGGCTGAAAATTCCGAGGCTTGGGATTCCAGAAAGGCCTGAAAAATCTGACTTTCTACTACTTTAGGAATGATAATTCCCAGCACCTCTTCCTGGGACGGTTCAAAAGTATAGATTCTTTTTTGGGCTTGTTCTTTTATTTCTTCCATTTCCTCTTTTTCGGATATTTTTTCTCCCAGCTCTTCCAGTTGTTTTTCCAGGTCTTTTCTAGAAATCGGTAAAACCTGTCTTAAGCGGGGCTTATACAGGGTGGTGGAAATGAAGTCGGTGTAGGCCATGATTATTTTGTCGTATTTTTTCTCCCGGTAGCCCTGAAGAACTAATTGGGCAATGGGTTTAATATCGTCAACCCTGGATTGGTCGTTAAGCTGATTAAAAGAAGCGATAAGATTTTTTTTGTGCTTTATGATTTGATCCTGCCCTTTTTTGCCAATAGATACAATGTCAATAATGGCGCTTTGAGGATGGATTTTCGGGATTATTTTTTTATTCCAGGCGCGGTTGATCATCATGTCATAAGGATTGTTGATGTTTTGAAGAACTTTTTTTAGAAGCTGGGAGGTAAGGCTTCCACACAGGCCTTTGCTGGGAGTGATAAGGATAAGGCAGATTTTTTTTACCTCCCTAATATCCAAAAGCGGGTTTGACTGGTCATAGGTTTCAGAAATGTTGGTTAGAATTTCCCAGGCCGCCTGACTGTAATCCCTGGTTGCCAGAGCGGCTTGGATTACTTTTTTCATTTTAGAAGCGGCGACCATCTCCATGGCCTTGGTTATTTTTTTGGTATTTTTAATTGATTTTAGGCGCGCGCGCAACTGCTTGGTGCTTGACATTGGATTGCTTTAGTTTCCACTCTTTTTCTGGTCGTGGTTTTTATCAGGAGATACTTTCCTGGTAAACATTGATTTGTCTTTTTCCTGCTTGGGAACCATGTCCCGGGCTTGAAGCTGATCTTTTATGAAACGAGCCAGGGCTTTTTCTATTTTTTCTTTTAATTCGTCGTTTAGCTGTCCGGTTTTGGTTATTTCTTCTATTTGTTTTTTAAGGTGAGAATGGGCGTATTCCAGCCATTTTTTTTCGTATTTTTTAATGGAGGGGATTTTAATTTCATCAAAATATCCCTGATTCACGCAGAATACAGAGAGAACCTGATCAGCCATGGCCATGGGGCTGTATTGTTCCTGTTTTACTATTTCCATAAGCCTTTTTCCCCGCTCGATTTGTTTTTTGGTGGTTTCATCAAGATCTGAAGAAAATTCAGCGAAAGCGGCTAGTTCGCGAAATTGAGCGAGATCCAGGCGGAGTTTGCCGGCTACTTCTTTAATGGCTTTTGTTTGCGCGGCTGAACCCACGCGGGAAACTGATAGTCCGATATTTAAAGCCGGGCGGATACCCTGATAAAACAGGTCGGATTCTAGATAAATTTGGCCATCAGTAATAGAAATGACATTGGTTGGGATATAGGCGGAAACATCACCGGCCTGGGTTTCAATAATAGGAAGAGCGGTTAAGGAGCCGCCGTGGTTTTTCGCGTTAAGCCGGGCGGCCCGTTCCAGAAGCCTTGAATGAAGGTAAAAAATGTCTCCGGGATAGGCTTCGCGACCGGGCGGGCGGCGAAGCAGGAGCGATATCTGCCGATAGCTCCAGGCATGCTTGCTTAGATCGTCGTAGATTATTAAAACGTCTTTTCCCTTATCCATAAAATATTCTCCGATGGCACAGCCGCTGTAGGGAGCGATAAAGGAAAATGAGGCGGGATCTGAAGCGCCGGCCAGAACCACGATAGTGTGCTCCATGGCTTCTCTTTTTTCAAGCTCGGAGACAATTTTGGCTACTTTTGATTCTTTCTGGCCAATGGCAACGTAAATACAGAGACAGTCTTGGTTTTTTTGATTGACGATCGTGTCGATGGCAATGGCGGTTTTTCCGGTTTGACGGTCGCCGATAATTAGTTCCCGCTGACCGCGGCCGATAGGAATCATAAGGTCGATGGCTTTTATGCCGGTTTGGAGAGGAACACTGACTGATTGTCTTGAGATAACGCCCGGGGCTATTTTTTCAATGGGGTAGAATTTTTCCTGAGGAATTGGAGCTTTACCATCAAGAGGAAAGCCCAGAGGATTAACCACTCTTGAAATTAATTTATCTGACACCGGGACTGACAGGATGCGGTTGGTTTTTTTAACCATGTCACCTTCTTTTATTTTTGAATAATCGCCCAGAACCATGGCGCCGATGGTATCTTCTTCAAGATTTAACGCTACGCCGAAAGTGTCGTTAGAAAGATTAAGCAATTCAGAGCTCATAACATCAGGCAGACCGGAAATGGTGGCGATTCCATCGCCTACTTCAATAACTCTGCCTACTTTTTCCGCGGCCGGCTGAATCTTAAAGGCGTCAATTTCTTTTTGGATTAGTTGAATGATTTGGTCTTTTTTGGAAGCCATAATTTAAATTGAATTAGTTTTTAAAAGTATTTGTTTGATGTTGTGAAGAGAGCTGGCGGCGGAATAATCCAAAAGTTTGTCTTCTATTCTTAGCTTGGCGCCGGAAATTAAATTTGGGTTGGGGGTGGCGGTTATTTTGAATTTTTTTTGGGGGAAAGCTGATTTAAGATAAGTCCGGACATCTTCAGAGGGGTCGTGTTTAGCGTATTCTATTTCAACGTTTCCTGAAAAAAAATCTCTGTTTGAACGGTAATTTTTTATCTTTTCAAGGATTGATTCCAGGTCGTTTAGGCGGTTATGTTTTCTTAAAAGAGAAATGAAGCGCTTCATGATTTCATTTATCTGCTTATGATTTTTTACATTTGGGTTCTGGACCGTTCGCATGAGCGCTTTGGCGTATTGCGAGGTTAAAATAGCCATGTTAATTGGGCGGGTTATATTTACTGTTTAGGTTTTTCAGGGATTGCCGGGTTATTTGTTTTTCGCTTTCAGCTGTTAATTGGGCGGGGATAATTTTTTTTGCGAGCTCCACGGTTAGTTGAGCTATTTGATTTTTAGCTTGTTCGATTATGGTGTCTTTTTCTTTTTTAATCTCTTGGGCGGTTTTTTCTTTTAATTCCAAAGAGAGCTTGTCGGCTTGATCCATAATTTCCTTTTTTTGATTATCAGCCTGTTTTCTGGCCTGATTAATCATCTCATCAGCCTGTTTTCTGGCTTTGGCCAGAAGGTTTTTTATTTCCCTGTCGGTGTGCTCCATTTTTTTGGTAATTTCCACGGCTTCATTCAAGCTTTGCTCGATTCTTTTGCGTCTTTTTTCCAGCATGCCCAAAATCGGCTTATAGGCAAAGCGATGCAGGACAAATAAAAGGACAGCGAAGTTTATCAGCTGAGCGATAAGGATTTTTAGATCAAGTCCAAGAGCTCTAATAAGTTCCATAAAGGAGGAAGTGAATGATTAGCCAAAAAGTATAATCAAAGCGATAACCAGGGAGTAGATGCCGGTGGATTCGGCGATGGCCATGGTTACGAACATTAGAGGGACGATTTTTTTGTCGGCTGAAGGGTTGCGGCCGATAGCGGCTAAGGCTCGGGAGGCTATAATTCCTTCTCCGATGCCCGGCCCGATCGCGCCAAGACCCATGGCCAGACCGGCGCCGAGAGTTTTAAATACTTCTTGTTCCATTTCCATTGTGATAAAAATTAATGCTTATTGATATTTAAAGAGGCTATTCGTTTTCAGGGATCTGGGAAGCCATATTGGCAAACACCAGGGTTAGGACGGAAAAAACAAAAGCCTGAATCACGGATGTTAGAAGGCTAAGGAATAAAAAGGGAAGCGGAACGAAAAAAGGGATAAGGGAGAGAATAACCAGGCCCAGCACTTCTCCGGCAAAAATATTGCCGAAAAGACGAAAAGACAAAGAGATTATTTTAGCTAATTCCCCGATTAACTCCATGACGCCTAAGAAAAATTTTAACGGGCCGCCAAGATTGATGAATTTTTTTAAATAGTTAAACGGGCCGTTAGTGAGAATGGTTATTATTTGAACCAGGATTACGGTAATGGCGGTTAAGACAAAGACCATGCTGTAATCAGCCATAACGGCGCGAAAAACAGGGACGAGTCCCTGTTCAGTTTGGATGGAAACCGCGGACTGGCCGGGCATAAAGGTGAACAGATTGCAGGCAAGGATAAAGATAAACATGGTAAGGACCAGGGGAAAGATTTTTTTTGTTCTTTGGGGATTGTTGGTAATCAAGCCTGTAAATTTATAGCTTTCTTCAATTAAAAGTTCGATAAGATTTTGGAATTTAGAGGGTCTGGTTTTTAGATTCCGGCCGGCCCGATAAAAGAAGAGCATGAGAAAAACGCTTATAATAAGCGACCAGAAAAGCGAATTGGTAACCGGGATTGGGCCCAGGTTAAAGAGTATTTCTGGTGATAAGGAGATATTAAGCTCCATCTTTAAGAATTATTTTTAGCGGCTTTGGCTTGGTTTTTTAGGGCTTGTTTTTGTGATTTTTTAGCCAGAGCGCTTTGTTGGTTAATTTTATTGATTAAAAATTTGACTTTTTTGTATAGAAAAATATTAGTGAAGATAAAGGCGACAATAATACTGACAATTAAAATAACCGGCTTTGTGTTGAATGTTTTATCAAGAAAAATTCCCAGACCGCCGAAGATTAAAAGCGGACCCAGGATTGAAGCGCTGGTATAAATGGTAAGCGGCATTATTAGTTCTTTTAGGTGGCTTTGGCTTGGTTTTGAATTTTTTTTCATTGGTAATTACCCGCGGCTTAGATCTAGATATCAAATAAAAAGCAAACCTAACAGGGACATAATGTCTGCTTTTCTTGATAAATAGGGCATTAAGACTGATTTAAAAGGAAAGTGATAAAACTTGGCTTTATTATAGCAGGGAAGATAAGGGAGTCAAATAGGTTATCCCCTTTTATTCTTCCAAATAACCAGAATGGGGCTGGCGACAAAAATAGAAGAATAGGTGCCGGAGATGATGCCGATAATGAGCGCCAGGATGAAATAGAAAATGCTTTGGCCGCCAAAGAAGAGAATGGCGAAAAGCACGATTAGCGTGGTGGCCGAAGTGTTGATGGAGCGGGTAAGGGTTTGGTTGATGCTTAGATTG
>JAHKAQ010000064.1 GCA_018825765.1 Patescibacteria group bacterium | reverse complement strand
TAATAATCATATGAACAATCGATTTCAAAAAAGAGTTAATTTAAGCCAGGAAATACTTCAAAAAATTGCTAAAATAGATGAGTTTAAGGGTCTCTGGAAAGGAAGTTTAAGGCTTAGCCCGCAAACTTTAGGCAGGCTCAAGAGAAGTGTGCTGATTACTAGCACAGGAGCTTCCACTCGTATTGAAGGTTCAAAAATGTCAGATGAAGAAGTGGCTCGGCTTTTACTCGGTTTAAAATCAACTCCTCCCAAAGGAAGAGACGCCCAGGAAGTGGCGGGTTATGCTGATCTTTTGGGGAGGATTTTTGATAACTGGAAAACTTTTAAAATCACTGAGGGGCAGATTTTGCATTTTCACATAATTCTTCTTAACTTTTCCCAAAAAGATGAAAGGCACAGAGGCAATTATAAGACTCAGGATAATAAGGTGGTGATGCGAAAAGAAGATGGGACAGAAGTTGTTATCTTTGAGCCAACCAAGCCATATCTTACCAAGAAAGAAATGGATGATGTTTTAGGCTGGTTGAATGAGCAGATGGAGAAGAAGGAAATTCATTCACTTATTATTATCGCCAATTTTATCTTTGAATTTTTAGCTATCCATCCATTTCGTGATGGCAATGGCAGACTTTCCAGAGCTTTAACCACTTTGCTTCTTCTGAAAACCGGTTACACCTATGTGCCCTATGTTTCTTTAGATGAGATTATCGAAGAGAGAAAGATTGATTATTATCTGGCTCTTAGACAAACTCAATCCAAGCACAAAACAAAAAACGAAGACATTACCTCTTGGCTGAATTTCTTACTGGACGCTCTTCTGGAACAGGTAAAGAGAGTCAAGGCTATTATGGAAGAAGACCAGCCGGAAAAGTTGCTTTCCCAAAAACAACTGACAATTTACGAGTTATTCCAGACTGATATGTTAAATGTTTCTGAAATTAACGAACGACTTAAAGGTTCGATTGCGATGCCTACGATAAAACAGGCGCTATCAAGGCTGGTTGAATTAAAATTGATTGAAAGAATTGGGGTAACGAAAGGCGCTAGATATAAGAAATTATAGCCATTTTCCCATTTCCTCCCTCGAATCACCTCCTTGACTCGGGAGAACAATCCGATTGCTTTTTTCGTTGAAAGCTTTTTGGGCTTTCGGGCCTAATGAGCGAATTGTTAGGCGCTTTGCGCCAAAAGCGATTAAGCGAAATACCGGCAATCTATTTGGTCGTAAAGAAAGTTAATAAATTTATTTATACTTTCTTTCGCAAGACCTTTATTTATAGGGGTTTTGCAAGGTTTTGGAGCTACCTTAATTGCTCCGTTAAGTCCTTGGCAGAGTACGCTAAGGCTGTTGGGTAACCGTATAAGATTGGAAAATTAGCTGCGCGATTTTAGCGCGAACTGGGAAACTCCCTGGGAACGATTTTTGAGAGCGAAAAAAGATGGGAGATTTTGGAAAATTTTGGATTAACAAAATTTTTAGATTGTGATATTAAAGAACAGGGTGAAAATCCCTGTTTTTTAAAAAATAAAAATGCAAAAAGTAGGATTTATAAAAAATTGGAGACTTCTTCAGGAAGATTACAGAAAAAAGCCACTAGGATTTAACGATGAAGTTAATAAACTTTCCGGCTATATAAATAAGTTACCAGCTTCTAATGCCGTAATAGGTTTTATTGGTAAATTTGGAACTGGAAAAAGTGTTTTATTGGAAGGCGTTAAAGACAAGCAAGGAGATTTAAGAAAGTGGATTCAATTTGATGCATGGAAATATCCAGAAAGAAGTTATTTATGGGAAAATTTTACCCTTGAGCTCTGGCAGGTACCCCATATACTAGACACATAAGTTCAGTTTGATAGGGTGGCGGATGGTGGTATGATAAAGCTATAATTAGTCAAGATAAATAAAAATTAAATACAAAAACTATGTCCGAGAAAAAAAATAGCGAATTGTTTGACTTTGCCGGGAAAACTGTAGTTGTTACAGGCGGGGCAATGGGGATTGGTTATGGAATAGCGGAAAGATTTGCTCAAGCCGGAACTAATACAGTCATTGCTGATATTAATAAGGAAATAGGTGAGAATAAAGCAGAGAAGATAAAAGAGGAATATGATGCGCAATCATTATTTATAAAGACTGATGTGAGTCAGGAAAAAGATTTAGTAGATCTTGTTCAGGAAACTGTTAACAAGTTTGGCAAGATTGATGTTTTTGTGAATAATGCCGGAATTTTTCCTTCTTGTCCGGTTCTTGAAATGTCTTTAGAGTTATTTGAAAAAATTCAGGCTGTGAATTTATTCGGCACTTTTTTAGGATGCCGGGAGGCGGCTAAAGTTATGGTGAAGAATGGCGGCGGCAATATTATTAATATTGCATCTATCGATGCTCTTCATCCCAGCATGACAGGCTTGGCGGCTTATGACGCTTCTAAACACGGCGTCTGGGGTTTTACTAAGAATTTTGCCCTGGAAGTTGCCAAACAGGGGATCAGGGTGAACGCGATCGCTCCGGGCGGGGTGGCTACCGAAGGAGTGGAAGCCATGACCGGAGGTGCGGTGAAAGCCGGAGCGGACCAAAAAGATATTATGAAGGAGTTTACTGCTAAAATTCCAATGGGCAGATTTGCCCGGCCGGATGAAATTGCCACTGTTGCTTTATTTTTAGCCAGCGATGCGTCATCATATATGACCGGTGAGATTATTGTTGTTGACGGCGGCGTTTTATTATCTTGATATTGTTTAGGACAGGAGAAGATTATTAGAGGGAAGATAGAATCGCCTAAAGTGATTGGGTAGCGGCGTCAACAATCTATAAAAAGCTCCGCTTAAGTCCTCTATTTCTATAAAATGGATAATTGACCAAAAGTTGGAGTTGGGGTCGTTGTGATTAAGGATGAAAAAATATTACCCGGTAAAAGGAAAAATGCTCACGGTGAAGGAGAGCGGTGTTATCCTGGCGGCCATTTGGAATATGATGAGTTGTGGGAGAAGTGTTTTCGCCGTGAGGTTACGGAAGAGATAGACATTACAATTTTTCTCGGCAATCTGATTTACCAGGTTGTTTGTTTGGATTGGTCATTAAATCCAATAAGACAGCCAAGCTCTTAGAAGATATTTTTAGATTTTAGCGTGCTATAATACTGGCAATAAGTTTATTAACAAAAACAGATGAAAATTTCGGTGGTTTCAGATGAATTTTCCTGGGCTGTGAGAGAGCTGGTTCTCGCGGCTAAAAGACAAGGAATAGAGCTTGAAATAGTGGATGTGTCCGGGATAAACAGCTTGGATTTTATCGACAGCATGGGAGAGGTGGTGATTTGGAGATCGTCTTCGCTTGATTTAGGCGCTGAAAAAGCTACCTGCCTTGAGCTTATAAAGAGGAAGAAGGTTTTGATAAATCCGGGCATCGCGCGTTATCCATATATTCCGTATAAATTATTTCAACAAAAAGTGGTGGCGGATAATTTTAAGTCCATTGGCATCCCTACCTTTAAATTTAAAAATGGAGCGGGCCTGGATAATTTTATCCGGCGGCAGAGGTTGCTGGATTTTCCCCTGGTGGTAAAGCCGAGTTTAGGGGGCAGGGGAAGGGATGTTAGGTTGCTAAAAAACTGGAAGGATTTGGATAAAATGAAGGGCCGGTTTCGCTGGAAAGACGTTATTTTTCAGGGATTTATTCCAAACAACGGGGATTATCGGGTTTTGATTGTTGGAGGAAAGGCGTTGGGCGTGGTGTTTCGCCGGGCCAGGAAAGGGGTTTTTGCTAATAATGCTTCCTTGGGAGCGAGCGTTTCCTGGGTCAGGGATAAAAAGATATTAAAGAGGCTTGGCGCTATTTCTTCTAAAATTACAAATTTGTTTGGGCTTTTTTTGTATGGTCTGGACATTATGGAAGATAAAAGGACTGGCAAGCTTTATTTTATGGAATTGAACACAAAAGTAGGCTGGAAAGCTTTCCAGAAGGCAACAGGGATAAATGTTTCAGATGAGGTTTTAAAATATTGCAGAAAGCTAAGAGGTAAGAGGGTTGATAGGTAATTGTGAATCGCGTAAGATTGAAGGGAAAATAGGAAATTTTTCGGAAACGATTTGCGTATTTAGATAGACTAAGCATTTAGCAGAAAGACAAACCATGACGAAAGCATATTTTAAGCCGATTGATTCATATAAAAAGACAGATTTAATTAGCCAAAGCGCGCGAGAGCTTTTGGAGAAAGTAGTTCGCGAGGAGGGGATAAAGCTAACAGGCGAGGTTCCACTAAAGGTTCATTTTGGGGAAGCGGGGAATGAGACTTTTATCGGGGCGAAAAATTATAAAGGAATAATTGATTTTTTAGATAAAAACAGGGTAGAAAGCGTCTTTATTGAGACTAATGCCTTGTATCGGGGGAGAAGAACCGGCGCCAAAGAGCATAAGAAGCTGGCACAGGAGCATGGTTTTACCAGATTGCCGGTTATTATTGCAGATGGAGAGAAGGGTAATGACTATGAAGAGATTAAAATTTCAGGTAAGCATTTCAGGAAATGTAAAATCGGCAAGGCTTTTGAAAGATACAGACAGATGATCGTGCTAAGTCATTTTAAGGGACATATGCTGGCTGGTTTTGGCGGAGCGTTAAAGCAGCTGGCTATGGGGTTCGCGGCCAGAGGAGGGAAGCTGGATCAGCACTCTAATTCCCATCCGGTTCTTGACGCGGAGAAGTGCGAGCGTTGCGGGGCCTGCGTGAAGCAATGTCCAGCGGACGCGATCAGATTAGAGCCGGTTCCCAGAATTGACGGGGAAAAATGCATTGGCTGCGCGGGTTGTATCGCGGCGTGCAATTATGAGGCGATGAATGTTGATTTTTCAAATTCTTCGGTTAAAATTTTTCGGGAAAGGATGGCGGAATACGTTTTGGCGGCGCAAAAGGGGAAGAATAATATTTATTTTAATTTTTGTTTTAACATAACCGAGCTTTGCGATTGTAGGGGGATAGAGATGAAGCCGGTGGCCCGGGATTTTGGGATTTTAGCCAGTGTTGATCCGGTGGCGATTGATCAGGCTTCGATGGATTTAGTGGACAAGAAAGAGGGTAGAAAGGTGTTTGGCGGCCGGGACGCCATAAGGTATGCGGAGAAGTTAAAAATAGGCCGGCGGGAATATGAGTTAGTGGAAATATAAAGAGACAAGGTGTATAATAAAAAAAATAGAGTTTTTAGCGTTTTTTGAATTATATAAAAAATAAAAAGAAAGGGGGTGGAAGTATGAAGAGAATATTATTGATGTTAATAGCTTTAGGTTTTTTTGTGTTTTTCAATACGGCTTCTGCTGCAAAAGATGAATGCACCATGATTCAGAGCGGCGAACTTTTAGCTTCTGACGGCAGCGTGATAAAAACAGGTTTTGATAAGTGGGGCTATAATTATCAGGGGCATATTTTTAACGGCAAGTATTGCGATGCTTATCGTGACGCTGTCTGGTGTCAGCCGTATAAGGATGATAATTTAATGATGAAATGGAACGATGCCTGGTTGTCTAATAAAGATTGCGATGGAGATGGTTTACTTGACAGGCATTATGGTTTTAATAGTTATATCGGCTCGGGAGCATGGCTTACTAATCACATGAGCGGAGAATATGAAGGAACGCAAGGAGAGGTTTGTAAATGGAATTATTTTGTGAAAATTGTAGCGGTGCCTCATGACGCGGTTCTTATGAGCGGAATCTGGTATACGGAAGACGGCACGGAAATAGGGCCGGTGATTTGGGGATCTTTTGCTATAATTCAACAGGTTGAAAATGATTCCTGCGGCGATTTGCACGGAATTCAATATCATTCACCTGTACGAGCAGGGCTTGGAAACTGGTAAGATTCAACAGAAACGAATAATAAAAACAACCCTTTTGTTAGGGTTGTTTTTATTGTAAGATGATAAAAAGATAAATAGAAAAACAAAATGAAGTTTTTTTCCAGGAGTTTGTTTTTATTGATTTTGTTTGTCTTTCTTATTTTTGCTGGAATTCCTGAAAATTGGCGAAATTTTCCTATTTCTTCAAAAATATACAAGGCCAGGGCTACGAATTATTTGACTAATCCAAGCTTTAGCGGCGGCTCAACCGGCTGGACGCTTTCAACCAGCATATATGACTCTTCATATTATCAAGACAGCGCCGGATCGGTTAAGACGGCAACTGCGGTTGGGAGAAATAACACAATAACAGGCGATGCGTCTCAAACCATAGGGACTAATATAAGTTCAGCAGATACTATTGAATTAAGTTTATACTGGAGCAAGCAATGCGTCGCGATTGATTGCGTGGGAAATACAGTAAGCGTGGAAATTGCAAAACCTTCGGCTCCCAGCACCTGGGTTACTATTTGGTCAGACACATCAATTCCCGGCGCCGGAAGCGCGACAAGCTGGACCGGACCGTCCGGCCTTGATGTTTCCTCATATTTTGACGAGACAGGCGAATATAAGATAAGGCTGTATGCGGATTTAAGAAACGGAAATAGTAAGACAGCGCAGGCGTTAGCCTGGTTTGATAATGTTAATTTGGATGTTAGTGCGGCGACTATTTCAGTAAGCATTAGCGACGGGGTTGTAAGCTATGGTATGATGGCCGAGAATGCTACCAAAGACACCACGGCAAGCGGCCTGAATGATTCCCAAACCGCGACCAATGACGGCAACGTAACAGAAGATTTTAATATAAAAGGACAAAACAGCGGCAATTGGACACTGGCAGGCACTAACGGTTCGGACGCTTACCGCCACAGATTCTGCACTTCGGACTGCGACGGAACTCCTACCTGGAACGCGCTTACCACAAGCTACCAGACGCTGGCAACC
>JAHKAQ010000063.1 GCA_018825765.1 Patescibacteria group bacterium | reverse complement strand
TGTTTTTTGATTCGCGCCTCTTTTACCAGCTTGGAAACTGAACTCCCCCTGAAAGTCAACAGCCCGGAAAAAGCCGCCACTTCCTGCGGGCTAAGCTCTATCTTTCCCGATTTATACCGCGGAATTACTCCCAATAATTCTAATTTTAAATCTGTCGCTTTTTTCACGCTTTTTTATTCTCAAAAACCACTTTTCTTAGCACTAAATTACTCTGTTTCACGTAATCCCAGGCCACCTCATCTCCTTTGTATTCTTTTAGGTAAAAAACTCTTTTAATCCCTGAATTAATGATAGTCTTAACGCAAATCGCGCACGGCCGGAAAGTAACATACATATCCGCCCCGCTTATATTTATCCCCAGACTCGCCGCGTTGGCGATCGCGTTTAATTCAGCGTGCGCTCCGCGGCAAAGACCCTGGTGCTTTCTGTTTACCCCTTTTACAATTTTAGCGCAACCCACCTTATCGCAATGCGCCACTCCTTTGGGCGGCCCGTTATATCCCATGGCCAGAAACTGCTTATCCCGCGCTATTACCGCTCCCACCTTATAATACAAACAAACCGAACGCCGGGATATAATACCAACAATCTTAAACCAAATCTCCTCCCAGCCTGGTCTATATTTACGCTCTATTTTTAGAGTCCTGGGCACGAAAAAAAATCAATAAATAAATTAAAACCCTTTAACCCTTATGCCCGGCCCCATGGTAGTGGAAACAGTAATTCTCTTTACGAATTTACCTTTTAATTTCGCCGGCCTTTGCTTCTCCAGAGCCTCCAATATTACCTTGTAATTATCTGCCAGATCTTCTTTTTTAAAAGAAAGCTTGCCAATCATTTGATGGACACAGCCGCCGCTGTCGCTTTTTACGTTAATTTTCCCTTTTCTCAATTGTTTCAAGGTTTTTTCAATATCCGTTGTTATGGTCTCATTTTTCGGACTGGGCATTAAGCCTTTTGGTCCAAGAATTTTAGCGATCTTCGCAAGCCCCGGCATCATGGACGGAGTAGCCACGCACACGTCAAAATCTATCTTTATCTTATCTCCAATCTTTAAAATATCAGCGCCGGAAAAAACAAAATCTGCTCCAGCCGCTTTGGCTTTTTTCGCGTCGCCCCCCTCCAAAAACGCGGCCACCTTCAAAACCTTACCCGTTCCATGAGGCAATTCAGTTGAAAACCTGACCTGCTGATCTGATTTTTTCAAATTAATGTTTAATTTTACGTGCAATTCCACGCTTTCGTCGAATTTCACCGGCTCCAACTCTTTCAATCTGTCCAGCGCTTCGTCAAATGACTTAACATTCTCAATTTTTTTCAAATTATTACGATATCTTTTGCTTCTTTTCATAAAATTATTCTTATTTCTTTACCGTAACCCCCATGCTTCTGGCCGTTCCCGCGATAATCTTTTTCGCCGCTTCCAAATCATCAGCGTTTAAATCCTCCATTTTACGCCCGGCAATTTCTTCCAGCTGTTCTTGAGTAATTTCCCCTACTTTATCCTTTTGAGGAACTCCCGACCCCTTTTTCAAGCTTAACGCCTTTTTGATCAATTCAGCCGCCGGCGGGCTTTTCATAATAAAATCAAAACTCCGGTCTTCATAAATCGTTATCTCTACCGGAATAATATCCCCTCCCGCATCTTTTGTCTTTTCATTAAATTGAGTGCAAAAATCCTGAATATTCAAGCCATGCTGACCCAAAGCCGGTCCCACCGGAGGCGCCGGATTAGCCTTTCCCGCCGGTATCTGCAATTTAACTACTGCTTTTACTTCTTTTGTCGCCATATTTAACTATTATTTTAAGTTTATTCAATAAAACTACATTTTTCTAAGCTGTAAAAAATCAAGCTCCACCGGAGTCTCCCGGTTAAATAAATTAACCAGAACCCGCACCTTGCCTTTACCCTTATCCACGCTCTGCACCTTGCCGTCCAAATCTTTAAACGGACCATCAATAATCTTTACCCCGTCTCCCTTAACCAAATTGATCTCATATTTAGGCTCTTCCACTCCCATTCGCTTTTTTAACGCCTTTACTTCCCCGTCGGAAATAGGAATCGGCGTAGTGCCCGCGCCGGTAAATCCCGTCACGTTCGGGGTATTACGAACCACATACCAGGAATCATCAGTTACAATCATCTCCACCAGCACGTAGCCCGGGAAAATCCGCTCTTTTACCACTCTTCTTTTCCCGTTTTTTATCTTTATTCTTTTTTCCGTGGGCACTAGAACGTCAAAAATCTTATCCTGCATATCCAAAGATTCAATTCGCTGTTTCAAATTTTTCGCCACGTTATCCTCATAGCCTGAATAGGTATGAAGCACATACCAGGCCCTTGTTTTTCCAAGCTTTTGCTTCATAAAATCTTAGTAACAATTAAATTAAAAATAAAATCCAGCGCGCCCAAAAAAAACGCCACCGCGACACTCATTATAATAACCTCTTTTGTGTATTTCATTGTCTGCTCTTTGCTTGGCCATTTCACCTTTTTAAGCTCATTTCGAGCCTCTTTCAAAAAAACAATCAATTTTTTAAACATAGTTTAGTTTAAATCTCTGGTTTTAAAAAGACCTCCCGCGAGGCCCATTAACTATTTCCCATAATATTCTTCTAAACACAAACTGTCAATAAAACCTACACGTCCAAATTCTCCACGCTTTTAGCGTAAGTTTGAATAAACTTGCGCCGCGGCGCCACTTCGTTGCCCATCAAAATATCAAAAATCCGATCCGCCTCTTCCGCGTCCTCCGCGTTTACCTGGAGAATTACCCTGTTTTTAGGATTCATGGTAGTCTCCCATAATTGATCCGGGTTCATCTCTCCTAAGCCCTTAAAACGAGAAATAACAATTTTCTTTGGCTTTTCTTTTTCCCCTTTCTTTTCCTTATCTTGCTCTTTATTTAACTCTCCAATAATTTCATTCTTATCCTCATCATTATAGGCGTATTCAACCTTTTTACCCATCTGAATCCGATACAACGGCGGTTGCGCGATATATAAATAACCGTTTTCAATCAACTCGGGAAAATTCCTGTAAAACAAAGTGAGAAGAAGCGTTCTAATATGAGCCCCGTCCACGTCCGCGTCAGTCATTATTATAACCCGATGATAGCGAAGCTTGCTTACGTCCATTTCCTCTCCCACTCCAGTCCCAAGCGCGATAATCAAATTTTTTATCTCTTCCGAAGAAAGCATCTTATCCAGCCGCGCCTTTTCCACGTTAAGAATCTTCCCCCTAAGCGGCAAAATCGCCTGAAACATTCTGTCCCTGCCTTGTTTCGCCGACCCGCCCGCCGAATCACCCTCCACAATATACAACTCACATTCTTCCGGCTTCCGGCTTGAGCAATCAGCCAGCTTGCCCGGCAAGGCAAAACCGTCCAGCGCTCCTTTTCGAATAACCGTGTCCCTAGCCGCTCTGGCCGCCTGACGCGCTTTAGCCGCCAGCACGCATTTACCAAAAATCTTCTTCGCCTCCAATGGATTTTCTTCCAGATAATAACCCAGGCCTTCTTTCACAATACTGAAAACCAACCCCTTTACCTCTGGGTTCCCTAATTTATCCTTAGTTTGTCCTTCAAATTGCGGCGCTTGCGGCATTTTCACTGAAATCACCGCCACTAGACCCTCCTGCATATCTTCCGCCACCAGCATTTCCTCTTTTTTCTTAATAAAGCCCTGCTTTTTCCCGTAATCATTAAGCGACCTCGTAAGCGCCATCCTAAAGCCTGACACGTGCGTCCCCCCGCCCGGATTATATATATTATTAGTAAAAGCGAATAAACGCTCCTTAAAATCATTATTATACTGCAAAGCCACCTCCACGCTGGCCTCTTCTGTTTCTTTTTCGATAAAAACCGGCAGGCTGTTTACCGCTTCCTTGCCTTCGTTTAAATGTTTTACGTAAGAAACAATTCCTCCGTCAAAGTAAAAACTGTAAACATCCCCTTCATACCCTTTTATTGGCAATTTTTTGCGCCAATCCACGATTCTAATACGCACGCCTTTAGTTAAATACGCCTGATGACGCAAATATTCCAAAATCTTATGCTTGTTCCATTTTATTTCTTTGAATATCTCCGGATCCGGATCAAAAAGCGTTACCGTTCCCGTCCCTCGCGCCGGCTTTTCTTTCTTAACCCTGGCCTTTGGTTTGCCCTTTATATATTCCTGCGACCACAAAAAGCCGTCTCTTTTAACCTCCACCCGCATCCATTTAGAAAGAGCGTTTACCACCGAAACTCCCACGCCGTGCAAACCGCCCGACACCTTATACCCCCCCTTGTCGAATTTACCTCCGGCGTGCAATGTGGTCATCACCGTTTCCAAAGAAGATTTCTTGGTTTTCGCGTGCTTATCCACCGGAATTCCCCGCCCGTTATCCGTGATTCTTATCATCTGATCTTCTAAAAACTCCACTACTATTTCATTACAATAACCAGCCATAGCCTCGTCAATCGAATTATTTACCACTTCCCATACCAAATGATGCAGGCCTTCTACTCCTGTGCCTCCAATATACATACCGGGCCGCTTGCGCACCGGCTCTAACCCCTCCAGTACTTGAATCTGCTTGGATGTGTATTCACCTGCTTTTTTATTTTTCAAAACCATAAACAAAAATAATTTAAACAAGACACTCTCGTGCCCTCATCAATCCTGTCACTTTCCTTTATTATCCCTGATATGAGGGGAAATTGCAATATTCTCATTCGCTCAAAAAATACGCCTCCAAAAATATAATCGCTACAACCAAAAGCAACGCGTCCCACCAGGTTAGAATCCCGGCTCCCTGCATCAATAAAAGCCCCACGCAAATTATTGAAACCCATACCGCCTGCCGGAAAGAAAGCCCGATAAGCACGTATAAAAGTTCGTTATTCAAAAAACGCTGGCGCAGGCGAAAACCCAGCACGGTAAAAATCCCTACCAGCATAAAAAATAGCGTAGTATAAAACAAAATAAGCCCCACCCAGCCGGCTTTAAACGGATCAATATAATAAATCACCAGCGCCCAGGCCACCGCGGCCATAACCGTGGCTCCAAGCATTAACCCTAAATAAGTCTTAAGCGTCACCTTTTACTTTTTAATTTTTTACTTTACAATAAACCCGATTGCCTTTAATCTTATCAAAAATGACAAAAAAAGAAATCGCCATCGCTTCAGACCATGGCGGTTATGAACTCAAGCAAAAACTAATCTCCTATCTAAAAAACAAGCGCTATAAAATCCAGGACCTGGGAACCAAAAGCGCCCAAAAAAGAGTTGATTACCCAGAATACGCCGCGCGCGTCGCTTTAGCCATCTCCTCCGGCGCCTTTAGCCAGGGTATCCTTATTTGCTCCTCTGGCGTGGGCATGTCTATTGCCGCCAACCGCTTCCCGAACGTGCGCGCCTCTCTCTGCTATAATCCAAAAATCGCCCAACATACCCGGAAGCATAACTTTTCCAACATTCTCTGTCTTGGCGCCCAATTTACTGATGCTCCAAATGCCCAAAAAATAACCCGGGCCTGGCTCAAAACGCCACCAAGCCGAGAAAAACGCCACAAAAAAAGAGTATCCATGATAGAAGAGATAAACTTTCCCCGCTGTCCCGGCTGTTTCTAATCCCCCTTATTCAAGCGTCAAATAACATAAACCCCATAATAATACTTAAAAAAACTCCATGCAACTTCAAGTCGCTCTCGACCAGGTCGATTTAAAACCCGCCCTAAAAATCGCCCAAAAAGTCCATACTCACGTTGACATTATCGAAGCCGGCACCCCGCTTATCAAATCAGTTGGCCTCCAAAGCGTCCGCGCCTTAAAAAAAAGATTCCCAAAAAAACTAATCGACGCCGACATGAAAGCCGCCGACGTCGGTGATCTGGAAACCATGATCGCCGCCCGGGCCGGCGCGAACATTGTTCATATCATGGGCATCACCCCCTTGGAAACTATTGAAGAAGCCGTCAAGCAGGCCAAAAAACACCCTAATCTAAAAATAACCGTGGATATCTGCGGCATTAAAGAGCTAATCGGCCTCAAAGGCTTAAAATCAAGAATAAAAAAAATCGAAAAATTAGGCGCTCACTATCTTGAGGTTCACACCACCATCAGTCAACAGCGCCGCGGCTTAAAACCTTTTTCCGACGTCCGCTCTATCGCCAAAATGACCAAACTCCCTCTGGCCGTAGCCGGCGGCATCAATGAAAAAACAGTCAAAAACCTGAAAAACATCCCCAACCTCGAAATAATAATCGTGGGCAACGGCATAACCGGCGCTCTTGATCCAGCCAAAGCCGCCCAAAAAATAAAACAAATCATTAATTCCTTTTAAGGGTCTGTTGCCAAATAGGCTTT
>JAHKAQ010000009.1 GCA_018825765.1 Patescibacteria group bacterium | reverse complement strand
GCTTGTGCGGACTTTTGTCCGCATATAATTCTTTATTGCTATTAGAATCTTTATTGCTTGTACTGCCCCTTTTGGCACTTTGCCGTTTTGGGCAGTAGGGCTGATGACCGTTTTGGGCAGTAGGGCTACTGCCCTTTTGGGGCATTGGGGTTTTACTTTGCCTATTGCCCATTTTGGTCATTAGGGTGTATTGCATTTTTCCTGTTTTTAGTCTTTTTCGTGAGATATATCCTGCTTTTTCTAGCGCTTTGAGGCTGGCATAAATAGCCTTTCTTCCTTCCTTGGTTTGCTCCGCCATTCTATCGCCGCTAAATTCCCAACCATTGGGCTTCGAATATAAATAGGCGTAAATCCCCTTTTCTCTGAATGACAATTTTTTATCGTTCAGAACCTTATTAGAAACCTGGGTAAACCCTGTATTTTGTTTTTTGAGCGTTGCCATAATTTTATTTTTACCTAGGCGGCGGGGTCGAACCGCCGCCATTGGTACAGAAAGGAGGTGACCTTTCTTGAATTATCTAAAATGGATAATTCCCCGGAAGACCGGGGGACGCATTCGCCCGTCCCCCGTCTAGTTATCGTAAATTTGATAACGTCTAGTCGTATTGTTCTTCTTCATCTCTCCTTTTTTCTTCTTCCTTAAAATTAAACTCAGCCTCTTCGCTCTTATAGAAATTTTCCTTCGGATCGCTTTCCTCTTCTCCGAGTAAATCTTCTTGTTCCATGGTTTTCGTTTAATTTTTAAATCCTTGAAGCCGAACATCTCCCTCATCAGAGCTAAAAATCATATCGCCTTTCCCTAGTAATTTTTCCGCTCCTGATTCACCTAAGACGACTTGGCTGTCTGTTGCTTTGGCGCAACGAAATGCAACCTTAGTCGGGAAGTTTGCCTTAATATCTCCCGTTATAATCTGAGTGGACGGTCTTTGGGTTGCAATAATTAAGTGAATTCCGCAAGCCCGCGCCTTTTGGGCTAGAATCAAGATGTTTTTCATTATCTCCTTGGAGAAATTAAGTTCTCCCTCGCTCTTATTTCCCACAATCAAATCTCCAAATTCGTCAATTACCACGAACTTGTAATTCATATCCACACTGTATTCATCAATGTTCCGCGCTCCGGCCTCACTCAGCCTGCCGTATCGCACGTTCATCTCAGCGACCAGCTGTTCCAAGGCGAGATAAATACTCTCAATGTCGCTGTAATACTCGATTGCCTTGGATCTGAACTGCGACAGCTCAACCATCTTCGGATCAAACAAATGAAGTTCCACCTTGGGAAGCGTAGACAATTGGGACAGAATAGAGGCTAAAAATACCGATTTACCGCTTCCGGTGGCCCCGGCTACCAACGTGTGCGGCGCCTTAGTGATATCGAAGCGATAAACCGCGCCCATAATATCTACGCCCATTGCCAGATTGAACCCGTCAGGGGTAGCGGTAATCTCCGGGAATATCCGTTCTTTCCGTGGAATCTCAAAGCCAACGAGCGAGGTGTTAGGGATAGGGGCCAAAACTCTAATTCCGGACACTCCAACGACCTGCTCAATATCGGCGGAGAAGCTTAATAGCTTGCTCATTTTCAGGCCAATTGATGGATTGAAGCGGTACAAATCAACCGTATTTCCTTCAACCATAGAATCGAACTGGATCATCATTCCGTGCTCCATCAGCTTGGTCTGGATTTTTTCTTCAGTTCTCATTTTGTTGTAATTAAGATTTTTAGCCGAAATAAATTTTTTTTCGGCGGTTTGCAGAAATTTTCTCATATTGCCGGCGTTTTGGATCTTCTTTTTAAGCAGGTCCGTTATCGTATTTACTCTTAATTTTTTCATCTCTTTGGCGGCATTTTCTTCCACATCTAGCCGGTGAATGTAGGATATTAACGAAACCTCGTTATCAAAAAAAGTAAAAATATTAGGAACGAATACCGCCTCTCCGTTAATCGCGCGCGTCATGTCGTCGTACAGCCGAAAATAGAAGTCAAAGAAAAGTTCGTTATCTGAATAAACAATCTCGTAGCGTCTCACCTGCGGACTTCCATCTCTGTTTTTCGTCGTTTTTACCTCTTCGTAAATCATTGAATAGGGGGCTTCTTTGTATTCCGCCGCAACCAAGAAATAATACTGGATTGCCTGGATCATCTTGGCGCCGTCAATTTTGTCGTCATCGGAAAACGACCGGACTGTTTTGTAGTCAATGATTTTTAGCTTTTTTTCCTCTTGGATGATCTTATCTAGGTATCCTTTAAGTTTTACTGGTAACGCTAGTTTTTCCCCGCGCCATTCCACCTCAACATCAGTCTCAATAAGCTTCTCGCAACCAATGATTTCCTCCTTGCCGGCCTTATGTTCCGCGACATAGTTGTTATATGCGAAAGCTAAAATCTCTTGAGCCTTTTGCTTATTTGGGACCGTCGATGAGAATTCAATAAAACCGTCATTGTATTCGTCCAGGTACTTCATTCCTTCCTCCAGTCCTTGCTTTATGGCCTCCTGTTCATCCGAATTGATATTAATCAGCGAATAATACGCCTGCATAGCCTGATGGAATGCTTTGCCAATCACGCTGGAAATATTACAGGTAGTATCAATCGTATCGCCATTCATATATTGAATCTTGAACAAAATCGGATTCGTAGAAAAAGCAATGAAGGTCGAATACGAATAGTGCTTCAGCGGAAAGTTCTCAATTCGTTGGTTCGTAGTTAAGCTCTTGATCACCTTCGGCAGGCTTAGCTTCGGTTTTATCTTTTTTGTTCTCATCTTTTACAAAATTACCCATTGCTAAAGATTTCGATTCTTCTTTCGCTTTCTCCATGCGGTTGGCAACATTCGACTCCTTGTTGTCTTCCGCAATGGCCTTAAAGATTGTCTCGTTTTTCGGCACGAGCTTGGCTGCTTGCTTGAGTACTGTTTTTTTCCACATCCAGAGTTCGGGATCGTTAGCTTCTTTCCATGGTGTGTAATCCGTCTTAAACGACTTGGAGAATTTTTTGCCAATTCCCACAATGTCGTCTTTTTTCATCACCTTGGAAACTTTGCCTCCGGCCTGAAGTTCCACGATCACATAGGCTCCTATTGCCGGGCCGCGGTCATCGGCGAAAAAGTCCGGGCTGTGCTTAATAACTCCATTGGTGTAATTGAACTTGTCCTTTTTGCGGACTATTTCGGCTGTAATCGACTTGGCGCCAGCCCGGTAAAAAAGCGTAACTAGCCCTTGATATCCGAGCTGGAATTGCGCCTGTCCTTTGTACGGAATGACATAAGCCTCACCGGACACATCAGATGGCATAAGTTCCAGTTGGGCCATGGTCATAAAACTATTGATCACGCTCGTTCCACTGCATTCCAGCAGCTTCGGATTTCTTTGGACCGCTGAAACTACTCCGCTCAAGAACTTCATTGCCTTCTTCTGATCGCCAAAATAATTGACGATAGCCTTCTGATATTCCCCGGCTAAAACTTGTTTTAGGTCGTTAATGGTTGTTAATTGTTCCATTATTTTTCGGTTAAATTGCCCCGAAGAAGGAAGTATGGTATAAAGAATAAAAGTGTTTTCTTTTCCCAACTCCCTTCGGGGAGTTTTTGATTATAAAATTCCCATTCGGACAAGTACTTCAACTTGTTTTGTCCAAAATGGAATATTGGGTGTTTCAATACCGTACGCTACCTGTATCGCTGTCATCATAACGATGAATAGATCTAATAAGATAATTGCCAGAATTGTAGTAGCGGCGATATTGAGGACTACCTTTATTTTTTCAATAAAAAAGTATCTTTGTATTTCTGCGAGTCTTTTTTCTCGCAAGTTGTAAATTATTTCCATTTTTGTTTTTAATTTTTGTGATTTAGTTTGGGTTCGACCGCGAGCATTGAGGCAACAAAAAAAGCGCCTAATCGTTTATGATTGGGCGCTTTTTAGGTCAATGAAAAGTCAACTATTTTTTAGATACTCCACACAAGAATCATTATGTTAAGTCCTCAAACGCTCCGGGGGAGGGTGTGCTCTCTTCTGTTTTCATTAAATTGTTTTTTCTTTGAGGCTTTGGGATTTTAAACTCCTCTACCCTGTCCGGTCACGCGGGCTGTTTTTAAAATTATTTAGTAAAAATTGAAAAAATAGAAAAATTTGCAAAATTTTTAAATTCGGCTGTTTTTTGGGTTTTTAGAGAAATTGGCTGAATTTAAGAAAGGCGCCAGATTTTTTTTGAATGAAGGAATAAAAGAAAATAAGGGATAAGGATTAAAAGAATGTCCCAGGAGGCGAAGAGTTCATCAATAAGGTCCACAAAGAGAAAACCAGATAAGGAGACGCGCTGTTTGGTCAGCTCGTCTTCAAAGAGATTGATGCCAATAATAGTGAGACGGATGATAATAAGTATCAGGAGCAGTTTGTAGATGAATTCATAAATTCCTAGTTTGCGGCTGGAAGGTTTTTGGGCTTTCATTTTGTTTTCATTTTATTGGTTTTATAGAGAGATTATAGCAGGCCCAAGGGATTTAAAAAAGAAAAAGACGGCCTAGGCGCCGTCTTAGGGGTTAATCCTCTCTCTTGTTTTTGTTGAGGAGTTTGATGAGTTGGCCGAGTTGTTGGCCAAAGAAGACAAGAAAAATCCCAAATCCGACTATTCCCAACACACAAGAGATGAGCCGATTGAATTTTGAAAGGGAAACAGAAAGATAGAAAAGAACAAGCACCAAGGAGATTTTCCCTGATAGCGGGTTATATTTTTCTATCTCCTCCTCTTTTCTTCTCTTTTTTCCTCTCCGCATTTCTCCCCTCCTTTTTTTTCCTTTTATAATTTTTTATAGCCTTTTTTAAGGCGTCCGCGGCCAGATTAGAACAGTGCATTTTTTCCGGCGGCAGACCGTCCAATTCGCTGGCCACGTTATCGCGGGTTATTTCCCCCGCTTGCTTCAAAGAGCGCCCTTTAGCCAGCTCGGTAATCATGCTTGAGGTGGCGATGGCCGAGCCGCAGCCAAGGGTCTGAAATTTTATATCGGAAATAAATTCTCCTATATTTGGTTTTCGGGCGACTTTAATAAAAATTTTCATGATGTCGCCGCAAACCGGATTACCCACCTCGCCTATTCCGTCAGGGTCTTTGATGACACCCATGTTTCTTGGGTTGGTAAAATGATCCATTACTTTTTTAGAATACATAAGTTGGTTGAGTTAAAATTTATACCTTAATATCTTTGGAGGTTTTTCTTAATTTTTTTAGCACATTTTTCAGGACCTTTACAGTGGTCGCAAGTTCCTGCTTGGTGGTGAATTTTCCCAGACTAAAGCGGATGCTGGAATGAGCGCTTAAATGGTTTTTTGGATGAATGGCCAATTGAACATGAGAAGATTCCAGGCTTTCGGCTGAACAGGCTGATCCGGTTGAAACGGCGATGCCTTTTTGGCTTAGAAGAAGCACAATACTTTCCCCTTCTGCGCCGGCAAAGCTGAAATTGATGTTATTGGGACTGCGTTTTTTTCTTGGGCCGTTAAGTTTGGCGCCGGGGATTTGTTTTTCAATTTGAGCTATAAAGTAGTCGCGAAGCGCGGTTATTTTTTGGGTATTATCTTTTCTTTGTTTTTGGGCCAGATTTACGGCTTCGCCCATGCCTATGATTCCGGAGACATTAAGCGTTCCGGAACGCAGGCCGCGCTGGTGCCCTCCTCCATATTGCATGGGAGTAAGGCGGACGCCAGTTTTTACGGCCAGCGCGCCCACTCCTTTGGGGCCGTAAATTTTATGGGCTGAAAGAGTGACAAGATCCAGGTTTAATTTTCGCGTATCGCAGTCAAAATATGAAAAGGCCTGGGCCGCGTCGCTGTGGAAATAAAGAGGGAGGTTATTTTTGTTTCTTTTTTTCCTGACAGAGGCTATCAGGCGGCCGATTTTTTCGATGGGTTGAACCGATCCAATTTCATTATTAACAAACATAATAGAGACTAAAACGGTGTTTTTTTGGATGGCTTTTTTAAGTTTTTCGGGATTTATCAGGCCCTGGGAGTTGACTTTTAAGTAAGTAATTTGAATCCTTTGAGGGGATTCTTTTTGAAGCGCGGCTAAACTGTCCAGCACGCAGTGGTGTTCGATGTTGGAAGTGATAAAATGCAGTTTTTGATTTTTGAATTTTGAGTCAGCGGCCAGGGCTTTGAATATTCCCTGAAAAACCAAATTATTCGATTCAGTGGCGCCGCTGGTGAAGATTACCTCATGAGGCTGGCAGTTCAGGCTTTGGGCGATTATTTTTTGGGCTAGTTCCACGGCCTCTTGAGCCAGCTGGCCTGGTCTGTGAATCGAGGAAGCGTTGGCGAAATTTTTATCAAAAAAAGGCAGCATTTTTTGCAACACTTTTTTGTCCACCGGAGTGGTGGCGGCGTAATCAAGATAAATCATTTTAGCAGTTAAACATAAGCATTTTTTCCTCGACTTTTTTTTGAATGGCG
>JAHKAQ010000062.1 GCA_018825765.1 Patescibacteria group bacterium | reverse complement strand
CGACGGCCGCCTGACCGACGCTAAAGGACGCACCGTGAATTTCAAAAACACCCTGCTTATCATGACTTCTAATATTGGGAGCGAAATCATCTCCCGGCTTGATAATTTTGGTTTTAAAGATAAAAAAAAGAAAAGAGCCGCTATTTCCCAAAAACAAATACATGATAAACTAATGCAATCCTTAAGGGATCATTTTAAGCCTGAATTTTTAAACCGTCTGGACGAAATAGTAATTTTTCACTCCCTGGGTTTAAAAGAAATCCAGGCCATTGTGGAGCTTCAGCTGGCTGATATCGAAAAAATTCTAAAGGAAAAAAAGATAAAAATAGAAACTACTCCTAAAGCCAAAAAATTCCTGGCCCAAAAAGGTCTTGATCCGGTTTATGGGGCCAGGCCGCTCAAGCGCCTTATTCAATCAGAAATTCTTGATCCGCTGGCCATGATGATTATTGAAAAAAATAAAAAACTTAAAAAAATTATCACAGTGGATGAAAAAAACCGCCGAATAATCTTTAAATAACTCTTTACACTTATATGCTCGACCTAAAATTTATCCTGAAAAATTCGAAAGAAATTCAACAAGCGGCCAAAAACAAAAATATAGACCTGGATGTAAAAGAACTCCTGGAAATCATCCGCCAGCGAAAAAAAATTACCCAAAAATTAAACGAGCTTCAGGCCCAAAGAAACAAACTGGCTAAAAAGGCCAAAGGGAAAAAGCCAAGCCAGGAGCAAATGCGACAGGGCCGTGAACTTAAAGCCCAAATCACAGGACAACAGAAAGTTTTTTCGAAAAAAGACCAAAAATTCCAGGAGCTCATGGTTAAAGTGCCGGTTATCCCCTCGGTTGATACGCCCATAGGCAAAGACGAATCAAGCAATAAAGAAATTTCCCGCTTCGGTCAGCCAGCTAAATTCAGTTTTAAACCCAAAGACTACCTTCAGCTCGCTAAAGACCTGGATCTGATAGACTTTCAAAGAGGCGTAAAAGTGGCCGGTTATCGCGGTTATTTTATGAAAAATCAGGCCGTGATGTTGCAAATCGGGCTGATGATGTTTGCCTTAAAAAAACTCATTCAAAAAGGATTTACTCCTTTTATTCCACCCACGCTGGTTAGGGAATTCGTTTTATTCGGCAGTGGTTATTTCGCCGCGAAAAACTACAATCCAGCCACGGATGAAGTTTACCAGATAGCCAACCAGGACAAAAAAGCTGATGGAAGAGAAGAAAAGGAAAAAAAATTCCTCATTGGCACGGCTGAACCTTCGCTTCTAGCCTATTATTCCGGGGAAGTCCTTGAACAGAAGGATTTGCCCTTAAAAATCTGCGGCTTTTCCCAGTGCTATCGCTCGGAAATCGGCAGTTACGGCAAGGACACCAGGGGAATTTACCGCGTTCACGAGTTTATGAAGGTGGAGCAAGTCTGTCTTTGCCCGGCTGATATCGAAAAATCCAACCAGCTTATGGATGAAATGCTTGAAATTTCCAGGGAAATTCATCAGGAACTCGGGCTTGCTTTTCGCCAAATTCAAATCTGCACCGGTGACATGAGTCCGGGCAAATACAAGATGTTTGACCTGGAAGCCTGGATTCCCAGCCGCAAGAGCTGGGGGGAAACCGGAAGCGCTTCTAATTTTCTCGACTGGCAGGCGCGCCGGCTTAATGTGCGCTACAAAAACAAAAAGGGCGACAAGAAATTCGTATACATGCTCAACAATACCGCCCTTGCCAGCCCCAGAACCATTATCGCTATCCTGGAGAATAACCAGCGCTCCGACGGCAGTATCATGGTTCCAGAAGTATTAAGAGAGTATGTAGGGTCGGAAACAATTCAAAGAGTAAAAGCTTAATCAGGGTTTGTGTTTTTAAAACAAAAAATTTTCAACAAAAGGCGCAGGACTTTTAAGGCTAAGAAAATTCAGAATCACCGCAAACCAAAGATAGACATAAAGACTGACAATCTGCTCATTCCTAAATTTCAGACCAAACTGGGGCTGTTTTTCTACCGCCTCTGCGTTATAGCGTTCTTTATCGCTCTTTTTTATTTCTTTTTCCTTTCACCGGCTTTTATGGCTGAAGAAATAATAATTTCCGGCCAGGCGGAAAATGAAACTGATCAGATACTAAACGAAATAAGGCCCTTATTCCAGGGGAAATCTCTCAATTTTTTCCCTAAAAAACATTTTCTTTTTATCCCTTCGGGAAAAATCAAAAAAACTCTTTTAGAAAAATTTAAAAATTACCAAAGCATTGATATAGAAAGAAAGCCTTTTGGAAAAATAAAGTTTACAATCAAACAAAAAGACATTGTTTTGATTTTGTGCGGCCGGGAACAATGCGCGCCGCTGGATAAAAACGGAGTAGCCACTAAGCGCGTCCTAAAATCCGAACTGCCTGATTATGGCACTAATATTCAAATTATCAACGACGAATCAAATTCGTCTATTGAACCAGGCAAGGGAGTTAATACCCAGCAACAGGTGGATTTTATCCTTAACCTAAAACAAACCGCCAAAGAACAAGCGAATCTTTCCATTACCGAGCTATTTACCCCTCTTCCGTCTGCTTCGGAAATAAAAGCCAAAACAGATCAGGCCTGGCTTGTGTTTTTCAATACCGAAGAAACCTTAACCAAGCAGGTGAACGCGCTAAAAGTAGTGCTGGAACATGAAATTTCCCCCCAGGACAAAATTTGTTTGGAATACATTGACCTAAGAATTGAGAATAAAGCCTATTACAAGCTTTATGATGATTGCCAGGAGTTAAAAAAGAAAAAAGAATAAGAATCTAGTCTATTTTATAAACCAGGATCGAATTGCCTATCATGGCTTGCGGCGCGTAATTATCTGTTAGCCAGTGGTAATTTCCCTGCTCCTCGCTGTTTTTTGTGTTCCATTGAATCGCGTCCACCGACACAGCCAGCCAGCCTTTGGTTTCTCCTTTTTCAAAACCCCAGGTTGTGTAATTACCCGGACCAAAATAATAATCCAGATTACCGCCGCCGAAATAATCAATTTTCAAATTCGTTATTTTGTTTTTATCCGCCCATTTCTTTAGACGCCGCAAATCCTGACCCCAGTCAGTATTAGAATCAATCAGATAAAGCCATCCATTCTTACCTCCGCCAATAAGCTCATTGTAATAAGGCAAATAAAGCGGATAAGTTCTTAAGTTTGACCAGATAAGCCAGATAAATAAAAAAATCACCATAGCGGCTCCAGCCCTGTAAGCCCCGGATTTCCTCCCGGCCGCTTTTTTAATTTGCTCAAGCTTTAAGGCCAGAAATCCTCCCAGTATTATATATAGATAGGGGAAGATAAGCACGATGTAGCGAATACCCAGCTGTAGTTTAGCGGTCATGCCCATAAATAAAAATATGGCCGTAAGAATCGCAAAACTTACCAAAATATTATACTTTTCAAAATAAATTTTTATTTTTTCTTTTCTCTTTTCCCCTTTTATAAACGCGAACAAGCCAGCTATCAGGGAAATTAAAAAAGTAT
>JAHKAQ010000061.1 GCA_018825765.1 Patescibacteria group bacterium | reverse complement strand
TTTATCTTTTATATCCCAAATGTCAATGATAAGATTTTTCAAGTTTCTTGAACCAGGCATTTTAGATAAAAAAATAATAAAAAACTGCGTCTTTTATTATCGCTTAACCTGTTTGATTATTATACCTGATTTATGGATTAAATTCAATGATTTTAGTTTCGTCTTCTTTAAATAAACCAGATTTTAATTTTAATTTATTTATCTTTTCTTCAGGCTTCAGGCCTAATTCTTTGTAAAAGGCCTCTGAGGTTTCTAAATTTTCTAGCGTGCTCTTGGGAAGTTTGTAGTGCATAGGAACTATACAGTAGGGTTCAATTTGCTTGGTTACTTCCACGGCTTGTTTGGGGTCCAGGGTATAGGTTCCGCCAATAGGCACAAGCAGGACATGAACGCTGCCAATCTTATCAATCTGGGTTTTATCCAGGACATGGCCCAGGTCGCCTAAGTGGCAGATAGTGATATCCTGGCTTTCCAGGGTAAAAATAGTGTTCAGGCCTCTTTCCTGGCCCTGGCTATTGTCGTGAAAGGACTTGATTCCTTTAATATTTAAGCCGTGATAAGTGTATTCGCCTGGATTAGTGATAAAAAGGCAGTCAGATGAAAAGGGTTTGAAATAGCTATGATCATGATGGTTATGGGAAGATAAAATTAAATCAGCCGGGCCTTTGGGCGGTTTTAAGCCGACGCCTGGATCAAAAGGATCAAAAATAACGGTTATTTTTTCTTTATCAGACCCGTGATTGGTTTTTACTTCCAATTTAAAACAGGAATGACCCAGATAGCTTAGAATCATAAGTAAATTTAATTATTGTTTTTGAAGGCACGCAAATCTTGCTCCGGCGGCAAGCTTTGCTCGGCTTTTTGAAAAATTTTTTACTAAGTAAAAACCAAGCAATTTCTCAAAAAAGAGTCCTTCAAAAACAATAATTAAATTTATACTAGCAAGAATTTTTTTATTTATCCAGCGAGGCGCTTACTTTAAAGCTTGTTTTCATTTTTTCAAAGCTTTGGCGGTACATTTCCCATTGTTTTAAGTCATCATAAGCGCAGGAAAGTCCGCGGCCGCTTATTTGGCCCAGGATGTACACGGCTTGAGTGACTTTCCCCTCCTGGGCGAAGATTATTTCTCTGGCTTCATAGCCGGCCAGCTGGGTATTTTCTTGTTGAATGACTTTCAGGCCGGGTTGTTCTGTCAGCCACTGGATAAATTCGTCCAGGCTTTGGGGCTGGCCCTGTTTGTTGGTAAGGGAGTTATTGAATCCATAGGCGTGGCAATAGATGGTTTTGTCCGGGGAGATGATTTCGCGGCCGTCGTTGTTAGCGGGCGCTTCACCTAATTCCCAGCGCGGCGGATATTGCAATTCGAACTCATAGCGGCTGTTTTTATAACCGGGCCACTGTTCTTTAGTGTTAGGCAGGGTGTCGGGATAATCAAAACAGCCAGCGAGGAAAATAACAGTCAGGACAAGAATTGGAAAAATAAAAGGAATAATGGCTTTTTGGGGTTTCATTTTTTGTTTTTATTTTGTTAGTCAAAGAATTGGTTTAATTATGGCAGGTTGAGGGGTAAAAATCAATCTATCTTGCCAGTTTACCAATAAAGAGATAAACTGGATTCAAGCTTTGTCCCCCATCGGAGGCAGGGCGAATTTAAAAATTAAATCCGATGTTTTTTATTTATGACTAAGAAAATTTTAAAGAAATCAGACGCTTCGCAGAGCCAAAAATCAACCATGGCCGAGCTCATTGACAAGGTTAAAATAAAAGTGCCAAAAGTCGGGGAATTAGTAAAAGGAAAAGTGCTTGATATGGGTAAAAACGCCTTATACCTGGATCTTGGAATTATTGGCACGGGCGTGGTCCTGGGCCGGGAAATGAAAGACGGTCTGGGAGTGGTGGATAATCTGCGAAAAGGCGACAAAGTGGAAGCCACGGTGATTGAGCTGGAAAACGAAGATGGATACATGGAGCTTTCTCTTCGCGAAGCAGGTTATGAAAAGATTTGGGATGAATTAAAGCGGAAAAAAGAGGAAAATGAGATTGTTTCCACTAAGATACTGGCCGCCAACCGGGGAGGCCTGATGGTTGAGATAAACGGAATCACCGGATTTTTGCCGGTTTCACAGCTATCCAATGAAAATTATCCGCGGGTTGAGGACGGAGATAAAAATAAAATATTACAGCTTTTAAGCAGATTCGTGGATCAAACCATGGATGTCAGAGTAATAGACGTAAACCAGGAGGAAGAGAAACTGATTGTTTCACAAAAAGCTACTCTTTCGGAAAAAGAAGAAGCGGAAATAAAGAAATTTAAAATCGGGGACGTGATTCAGGGAACTATAAGCGGAATCGTGGATTTTGGCGCCTTTGTTAAATTCGCGCCGACAGGCCGGAAGCAGGGAGAAACTGATCCCAAAGACATGCTGGAGGGATTGGTGCATATTTCCGAATTAGCCTGGCAGTTGATTGAGAATCCGCGCGACATAATCAAGGTGGGCGAAAAAGTAAAATGCAAAATAATCGGAATGGATAACAACCGGATTTCTCTTTCAATAAGGGCGTTAAAAAAAGATCCCTGGAGCGCGGTGGCGGGAAAATACAAAGTAGGAGACATTATAAAAGGAACTGTTACTAAATTTAATCCGTTCGGAGCTTTTGTCCAGCTGGATCAGGATATTCACGGCCTGGCTCATATTTCAGAATTGAATCGCTTTTCCAAAGGCCGAAACATTGAAGAGGTGTTAAAAACAGGAGAAAAATATGAATTTAAAATTCTTTCCATTGAGCCTAAGAATCACCGAATGGGATTAGCTCCGCTTGATAAAAAAGAAAAGACTAAGAAGACTAAGAAAACCAAGAAAAATGAAAGCCCTAATCTCAAAAGTAAGAAAAACAAACCGGTCAAACCGGTTAATAAGAAAGGATGATAGAATCCTGGTAGGTTTTTCCGGCGGACCTGATTCTACCTGTCTTATTTTATTGCTCTTATTTTTAGAAAAAAGAATAGGTTTTAATTTTGGGGCGGTTCACATTAATTACGGGGCAAGAAAAACCGCCCAAAGAGACGAGTTGTTTTGCCGGAATTTTTGTAAACAAAAAGGAATTCATTTGGAAGTTTTTAGAGCGGCGAAACGCAGGGCCGGGATTCCGGCCAGAATCTTAAAAATCAGGAATTTTGAGGACCGGGCCAGAAAAATCCGTTATTACATTTTTGACAAACTGGCCAAAGAGCAGGGCTTTTCCAAGGTGGCTGTGGCTCATAATTTGAATGATCAGGCCGAGACGGTTATTTTTAATTTTTTGCGCGGCAGCGGCTTAAAAGGGCTGGGAGGCATGAAATATCGACGCGGAATTATTATTCGTCCCCTTCTGGACGCGGGCCGGGAAGAAATTATTAAATTCTTAAAAAAAACCAGGCAGACTTATGTCCAGGATGAAACTAACAACGATTTAAAATTTACCCGAAACAGAAT
>JAHKAQ010000060.1 GCA_018825765.1 Patescibacteria group bacterium | reverse complement strand
TGTGATGGAAATGAATGATTGGCTTCTGCGAACACGCGCGGCCGGGAAAGATTTTTTTCCTGACGAGAAAGGGGGCATAAGTCCGGATAATCCGGGAAATACCACCTATGTGCGGCTGGAAGGTTTGAATGACGCCTATAGACTGGCGCTTGTGACAGGAAATAAAGAGCGGGCGGTTAAATATTATGAAGCGATAAGAAAAGGGACGAGATTTATCCTGCAGAGTCAGTTTACTTTTGATAATGCCTTTTATTTTGAAAATCCGGGCAAAGCAACAGGCGGTTTTAAATCTTCGCCGGTTGATAATGAACTGAGAATAGATTATACCCAGCACGCTATTTCGGCTTTAATGAAAGCTTACAGGAATCAGATTTTTTAAGATGGAAGATGAAGATGGGAAAATTAAGCGGAGAAAAAAATGACCAGGCTTATTTTTTACTCTTGTCAACAGAAGAATCTTTTCCTTTTATTTTTCGATAAATCTTTTTTATTATCCAACAGGCAATGAGAAAGGAAAGGGTATAAGGAATGAGCACCGGAATAACAACGATAACCACAAAAATTAGGCGATCAATGAAATTTTGGATCTTTTTTATAAGGGTGGAAAGGGAATTCTTGAAAACCTGATAGGGGCGCCAGTTATTTTTTTGGGGCGTTATTTGGGAATCCTGACTTAAACTTATACTAATAGTTGACATACTAACCTGGGATTCCAGGTATTTTATTTTGCCTTGCAGTCTTTCTATTTCGCCGCGAGCGCGGGCGATTTCTCTGGTAACTTCAAGGATGTCTTTTATGGCGCCGGCCTGGCCCAGAATCCTAACAAAGCTTTGCTCTTCGGCCTGTTTGTTTTTTAATTGAGCTTCAAGGTCGATGTATTCTTCGGTAACGTCGCGACTGGTGGTGGATTCGTCAGTTATCTGGGAGGCGGTTTTTTTTACAGCCTCTATGACTGTTTCAAATTTATTTGAGGGGATTCGGACGACCAGGGTGCCGGATTTCTGGCCGCGGGTGTTTTCGCTAAAGCTTGAAGAGGAAATTTCGCCGCCGTTTGTTTGGGCGATAACGGTAATTTCCCGGGCGGCCTGGTCGATTTTTGAAACTTTAAGATAGAGATTGCCGTTTTTAATTATTTTTTTATCTTGAGCAGACGCGGGAACTGAGGAATCAGCGGCTGGTTGGGATTGTTTCCGGGAGGCGGAAAACCGCTCTTGAGAACTGAAAGCCATGGACGATTCTGATTCAGGCACGGCCTCGGGAGAAGGAGAGATCCCTTTAGCTATTGGCTCTTCCCGGGAGGAATTTTGGGCGGTTGGCGAAGAAGAGAAAAGCTTATACCCGATAAAAAGAAGGATTAGCAGGGCAAGAGCGACAAGGATTTTTTTGGTTTTTGATTTCATTTTTGTTTTTAAAGATTTTATTTTAAATTTGTTTTTTATGGAAACTTAGTATTTAAGTTCATAGAATGGCAATTTCAGTATAGAATCGGGTTAAAAATTTGTAAAATTATTGAGCCATAAAAAAGCCAAGAATACTTGATACAGGCTAAATAAATATGGTATATTGAAGAAATGTTGATCGAGCATCATAAAACAAAAAATAAATAAAAATCATGAATACCCTAAACAAGCTTACCCGGATGATTAAAGGAAGGTTTAGCGCGTCAGGGAAGAGGGTTTTTGGGGCGTTTGTTTTTTTTCTTATGGCGATAAGCGCGGTGGGAATGTTTACGCTGTATGATTCAAGACAGGCAGCAGGAGCGACGTGCGGTGAAGACCAGGAATGTACAGCCGGCTCATGCGGATGCACAAGCTCAGGATGCGCCAATTCGGGAAAGACTACTCACGGCCAGTTATTGCCCGGATGCCAAAGTTCAGGATGTCAGGGAGGCCTGTCCGCATCCAACACAACTCTCAGCTGTTCTGAAGGAAAAACAGCAAGCACCGGGCCGATTATTTACACTGATCCGGAAACCTGTGAGACGACAAACGTAACGGAACAATTAGGATCTTCGGGTTTAGGTTCTCTGCTTAGTCTTTTGGGAGTGGATTTCAGCGAAAACGGGATCAGCTTTTCCGGTTCGGATGATCTTTGGGATATGCTGGGCGGAGGAGATGAAACAATTTGTATCTGTTTTGGCTTTGGTGATTTTTCAATTTGTATTTGCATTAACTTTTCAGGTTCTGATGATAATAATGATAACAACGACAATGACAATAATGATGATAACAACGATGATGGAGATTATTCTAATTGCACGGCTTTAAATCCAAGCGGACTGACTAAATATGACGACAGGATTCCGCTGGTCTTTATAGGAGACGATGACTTTTTAGATGACGAGGATTATTTCCAGGAAAAGACCGCGGAATTGGCTGAATTAAAATATTATCCTTTTGACACGGAGAGCTTCACGGTTTGGAGATCGGAAAAACTGGGAGAAAACGCCTGTCCGGCCAATAACCTGGCGATTAAAGCCTATTTGTATAAATACAATTCATCTGATCCCAATGGACAATGCTCGCAGGGATCATTTGGATACACCTATTTAAACAATGAAAAGCTTTGGCTGTGCATGGAGAATCTGGAACCCAGGGAAGATGACGTTGGAAGAAGCGTTCTAGCTCACCAAATAGGGCATGACTTTGGCTTATATGACGAACATTCGGCCGGATATCAGCCAGGTAACCATAATTGTTACGCTGGAAGCGACGCCTGCGGTTATTTTCAATCAATAGTTTCCACCTATGATTGCGGCGAAATAAAGAGCGGCTGTTCTTCGGATTCTCAATACCGTTCGAGCGAAAACAGCGTAATGTTCGACATGACGAGCGATATTGGATACAACGAGGTGTGCCAGGAATTATTTAAGCGGGAAATAGAATCGCGCATCGGGTCAACGACAGAAGATCTTTATTACTTTATCGCGATTCACAACGAGCCGTATCACGATGAAGACGAAAGTATCGCGGATCATTATGAGATATTAAAGGACGAAATAGAAGAAGCGGATAGTTATAACATAAAGCTGACTTTAATGTTCAGCCCTCAATGGGTTGACCATATAAAAGAAGAAGATCTCCGGGCCTGGAAAGACAAGGGCCACGAAATAGCGGCCCATCACCACGACATATACCACGCCAAAAACTGGGACGGATACACGGACTATTCCAGAGAAGACGCGGAAGCGCGAAGGAGAGAGTTGGGCAAGACCACTCCGGAAACTTATCTTGGAACACTGGAAGACTTTACAGAAAAGTTAAAACAAATTAACTCGAATATAAATTCGGGCTGTACTGGCGAAGAAGCGAACAAAAATTTGATACCGAATAAGATTATTTACGGCACCTGTTCGGGTTACGCCAATTACGGAACTCCAGGAACAAGAATGATAGACGATGACAGAGCGGAAAAAGGGAAGAATGAATTTATGACAGTTGGGCCGGTCGATGAAATAACCAGAAAATGGCTGGCGCATTACAAAGTGAGCGAAGGAGGAATCAGCGGCGAGGAAGCGGCGGAAGAAATGTTTAACTCCATGGATTCGGGAGTTTATGGCATCGTATTGCATAGCGTTTTGGGCGAAAAAACTAATTATCATAAATTTCTCGAATTCCTGCACGAAAAGGATCCCAAAGGCGAGAAAAGCAAAACCGTGTCGGAGATAATAGAGAACAATTTAATACCGGAGAAAGAGATTGAGGTTGACTAACGGATCTATATTTTTTGTTGGGAAAGAGGGATTCTTACTGCTCGGCCGCTTGGCGGCCCGCGCTTCGAAAACTTTCCTCATATATAAAACAGGCCAAAGGCCTGTTTTATATATGTTGGGGAAGAGGGATTCGAACCCCCGAATCACGGGACCAGAACCCGTTGCCTTACCGCTTGGCTATTCCCCATTATTTTTTTATAGCTCTTATATCTTTTAAGTCAAACCATTTTTCTTCGATTTGGTTTTTGCTTTTTTGGCTGTTGGAAAATTTGACCAGGACCTTTCTTTGGAGAACTTTTATGGTTTTTATAACGCCCAGGGCGCCGTTTACCTGAACCCTCTCCCCGGCCTGGGGCATATTTTTCATGAGTTTTTCGTAATGCTCAAGCTCATAGGCCAGACAGCAGATTAGGCGGCCGCAGCAGCCGGAAATTCTTTCACTTCCCCGATGAGTGATTTGCTGGACGCGGGCCATGTCAGTATTGATGCTTTTTAGGGGGCCGTTGAATTTTATACAACACAGTTCCCGGCCGCAAAGTCCAAAACCGCCGCGGATGCGAGCTTCATCGCGAGAACCGATCTGCTCCAGCCGCACGGCTTTCTGCAGGGTGCGGGCCAGATCGCGGACTAATTCGCGAAAATCCACCCGGTTTTCGGAAATAAAAGCGATAATAACGCTTGAGCTGTCCAGACTTTGAGTGACTCCCACCAGCTTCATGGGGAGCTGGTATTGTTTTACTTTATCCCGACAGATCTGCTGGATTTCCTGTTCTTTATCTTTGAAGCTTTGAGATTTTTTCAGATCTTTTTCAGAAGCTTTTTTGATTATCTTGAGATATTCATCGCCGTTCATTCCGTTTGAGTAATTTGTCTTAATTTTTGTTTCATCGGTTACGTCGGAAATTTCCAAATCAGATTTAGGCGTTGTTTTTTCCTGTTTGACATTAACTATCTTTCCAATGAATTGACCGAAGTTATTTTGGATTATGTAATTTTTCCCTGTTTCAACTTCTTCATCGGATTTTAAGACGCGCTTACCGGCCCAGTTATATATTTTCAGAGTGATAATCATAAGAGGGTAATAATAGTCAGATTATTTAAACAATCCGGGCTGGCCGGAGTGGGCGGGCCCTTTTATTAAATATTCGGCAGTCGGGCCATCCTTATTGATTAGCATAAAACATGAGCCAGAGGCAAATTTTACTTCTTTTTATTTTTCTTTTTTTGGGTTTGAGCTTTGGTTTTGCTTCCCCTGGATTGGGACGGAAGGACTGGGGCGCCGATATCTCCAAGATCTCCGGAAGAAGCGAGCGGCGGCTGATTTTTTGAATTCGCGGCGGCGATTGAAACTAATTTTCTGGCCTGATTATTTTTACCGGCGCCGTTACTGTTATTAAAACCATTTTTCCTAAAAAGCGGCAGCTCAATATAGAAAGTGGCGCCTTTGTTGCTGCCGGGGCTGGTGACCCAGACTTTTCCTTTATGAGCTTCGGTGAGTTTTTTTACGATAAACAGTCCCAAACCGGTGCCGCCGGTGTTGACGGTGGAAACTCCTTCGCCGCGGGTGAATTTCTCGAACAGCCGGGGAAGATCCTGGGGTTTAATGCCAATGCCGGTGTCGGAAACGCTGATAATAGCTTTGGTGGCGTTTTTCTGTTCCAGGGTAACGGTTATGCCGCCTTTTTGGGTGTATTTTACAGCGTTATCTATAAGGTTATCAAAGACCTCGGCGATTTTTTTGTAGTCGGCGTTGATTAAAATATTGGAATGTTTTTTGGTTTTATCCTGGAATTTCAAGAACAGGTCCTTGTGCTGGGCGTGAAGCATAAGGGTGCTGATGGAATTCTTTAGCAGTTCCCTCAAATTAACCGGCTCAAGCACGTATTCCATCTTGCCGCGCTCGATTCTTGAAATGTTCAGGAGATCCTCCACCAAAAGAATCAGGCGTTCATTGGAAATGTATATTTTTTTCATTATTTTTTTAGGCTCTTCCGGCAGTCTGCCGTAGGCTTCTTCCAAAAGAAGCGAGGTGAAGCCTTTAATGGAAGTAAGCGGGGTTCGAAGCTGGTGCGAGGCAATTGAGATAAACTCGGATTTGGCTTTGTCCAGTTTTTTTAATTTGGTATTGGCTGTTCGCAATTCCCTGGTGGCTTTTTTAACTTCTCTTTCCAGTTTTCTACTGAAGTCTTTTATTTCTTTGTAAGACAGGGCGTTCTGAATGGCGATAGCGGCCTGGGAGCGAATGACGTCGATTACTAAAAGATCATCGGCGGTATATGGATCCTGGGTTTCTTTAGGCCCGAGAACCAGAAGCCCCAGGGTTTTTTCTCCGATATTTAGCGGGGCGATGAGTTCTACTTTGAGCCGTTGAAGCAGTTTTATGATTTCTTTGTTGCTGGTGGATTGGTTTCTAATTATTTCTTCCAGGATGATCACCTGGTTTTTTTTGATAAAATTTTCCCTTAGAGCAGTGTCACCCAGAAAATGTTTTTGTTTGCCGATTTTAAACCCCTGATTAAAGCCCACCCTGTAATAATCTTTGTCATTGTTGAAAATCAGGATGCCGAATTTTTCCGTGCGGAAGGTGGTGGTTATGCTTTGGTTTATCATTTTAAATACCTTCTGGGTTTCAAGCGTGGTGCTTAATTCCTCGCTTATTTGGGAAATTACTTCCTTGGGATCGTAAAGCGAGGTAAAGAAATAGTGGTTGGCCAGGGTGTAGTAGAATTTCCGAATAAAGGGAAAGATGGAAACGGCAAGCACCAGGGTGAAGAAATCAAGCAGAATGTATTCTTTTATGACATAGCCTAAGACGGCGAAGCGAATGCCCAGGACAGCTGTGATAACCGTGATAATGGAAGCGATAAAAACCGAGCCCTGGCGGATGACTACCCGGATATCCAGCAGGCGGTGGCGAATGATGGCGTAGGAAATGGAAAAAACATAAAACGAGACCAAAATATTGCCTACGGGCGGGATCTTAATGTCAAACCAAAGAAGATAATTAGTGGCGCCGCCGATAAACCCGACAATCATTCCCAGAATGATGAATTTTATCTGCTGTCTTTTGGTGCCGGTTGATTTTTGAAAGCTTTTTATGAGGATAAAAGTGGAGTAGGCGGCCAGGCCAAAAAACATAAACAGAAAGGCCGGGTAGAGAAAACCGGCGTCAGGCCAAAATTTAAAAGACATTTTGGGCCCGATGCCGGACACGAAAGCGTCGCTTAAAAGATTAAAGACAACGAAGGCCAGGCCAAGAAGATAGGTAAAGTAGAGTTTGAGGCGGTCTTTTCTGAAAAGATTAAGAAATATTAAAACGAAGCGGTAGTAGAAGATAGGGATAAAGGTGGCGCC
>JAHKAQ010000059.1 GCA_018825765.1 Patescibacteria group bacterium | reverse complement strand
TGACGCAGAACAGTGAGGCAGAAAAAATGAAAGGTGCCGATGAGCGGGAAAGCGGCTTTATACGCTGGATAAGAGAGATTTTGATTTTTGGCCGGCCGGCTGGACAGTGAGTTTCCCCGGATAAGGTCATGGACTCTCCGGGTCATTTCCTGGGCCGCTTTATTGGTAAAAGTAACGGCTAAGATATTATCGGGTTTGATGCCGCTTTGGATAAGGTTGGCGATTCGGAAGGTGAGGGTTCTGGTTTTTCCGCTGCCGGCGCCGGCCAGAACCAAAACAGGCCCCTGGATTATGCCGGCGGCTTGTTTTTGTTTGGGGTTTAGTCTGTTCAGGAAGGATGACATGGGTTGATTATATTGGCTTTGGGAAGAATTGGCAAAACCAGGTTTAAAATAAAGAAAAAACGTGTTAAGATGCTATCTGACATGAGAGCTAAATAATTTTTTTATGCCTAAGATCGTGAAAATAACGCTAGCTTGGGTGATTTATGTTTTGCTTTGCTCGGTTCTCGCGGCGCTTTTGTTTTTTGTTTTTGCCACTAAAAAAGTTCAGGGTTTAACGCCTGAGGCTTATTTTGATTTGCCTGAAATAATAAAACCGGATACTGAGATAAGAGTGTTATTTAATCAGCCGGTGAGGGTGGAAATGGTGGAGGAGAGCTTCAGGATAACGCCGAACGTGGCTGGCTCTATTATATGGGATGAGGATGGCCGCGGTTTTACTTTCGCGCCTGAGAATATATTGGAGCCCGGACAAAAATATGTACTGGCTTTTTCAGGCATTAATAACTACTGGCTGCCGTTCAAGGCTGAGCAGGAAATTAAAATTGACACTTCTCCCAGGGTGGAAAGGGTTTCTCCTTACGAAGGTCAGGGAGTGAGAAGTGATTCCCGGATTTTTGTGAGTTTTAATAAGCCGGTCGGCGGTTATTATCTGGATTTTAAAATTAAACCGGAAATTGATTTTTCCGTGGAAGTTGACGATGAAAAGAAGGAGTTCGCGCTAATACCAAAAGACGGGCTGGAGCCGGAAAAGACTTATGAAGTGGAAGTCTGGCGGAGGTTTTTGGGCAAAGGAGGGACTGGAGCGGACAATGAAGAAACAACAGCCAGGCTGGAAAAGATAAAAAGTTTTTCTTTTTCCACCTTGAGTCCGCTGGAGCTTATTACCAATTATCCACAGAACGGGAAGCGGGACATTCTGGTAAAACAGCAGGTGACTTTGGGTTTTAACAAGTCAATTGATCTTGAGAGTTTTCGCAGTCTTTTGAGGGTTGAGCCTGAAGTTCTTTTCCAGATAAAGCCCAGCGCCAACCAGAAATCTGTTTCTATTGTGCCGGACGCCTGGGAGCAGGACATGGATTACCGGATAACGGTGAAGGAAGGGGTTCGGGCGGTGGACGGGAGTTATCTGGAAGAGGAGAAGGTGGCTTACTTTAAGACAGGCAACGCGGGCGGAGTGGTAAAGGACGAGCGCCGGGCCACGGACGATCCTGTGATAAAAGACGGCAAATATGTTGATATAAATTTGAAGTCGCAGCTTTTGGGGATTTACAGCGACGGGATACACCTGGGGACTTACCGGATTTCTTCGGGTAAAAGCGGCATGCAGACGCCCACCGGTCAGTATAGGGTGTTGAGCAAGGAGAGGAGGCACTGGTCGCATAAGTATAAGTTATGGATGCCATTTTCCATGCAGTTTACCGGCGCCGGGCATTTTATTCACGAACTGCCCGAGTGGCCTAACGGATATAAAGAGGGGGCGAATCATCTGGGAATTCCGGTGAGTCACGGTTGCGTGAGGCTGGGAGTGGGGCCGGCCGAGACGGTTTTTAATTTTTCCGAGATCGGCACGGTGATAAATCTGCATTATTGAGGGAAGGATTGGCGCCGGGTTTGGATTTTGTAATGATTTTCTTGAGAAGAGTTTTTAGAATAGGGTTGGAGATGGGCTGTTTTAAATACTAAGAGTTATACTATAAACGTATATGCCGGCATTACGCTGGCGGTTTTTACAAGTAACAAAAAATCCGCGCAAGGCGGATTTTTTGGAAGCTTTGATGTAGCAAGAATACGATTTATCACTCTTTAAGTAAAGTTTATCGAGGATAGATTATTTTGTCAATAACTTTACTAATTTTAAAAGCCATTCGGCTTATGGAGGCGAGGGGACTTGCACCCCCAAAGCTTCGAGTGATAAATCGAGCTTTATACTACATCGCCCCCACGCGATTAGATTAGCTTTTAGAGAATGAAAAAGTTTTAAAAAATCTTTAAAGGGAAATTAAATTCGAATTCCGTGATTATAAAAAAATAAGAAACCAACGGCGTAAGCCGCTTTTCCTTGTTCGAATCCCACATTCATCAAATTATCTAAAACACTTTCAGGCGAAAGTGTTTTAGATAGTAGAGCGGGTAACGGGATTCGAACCCGTCTCCCCACCTTGGAAGGGTGGGATAATAGCCACTATACGATACCCGCCAGGGTCTTGTTGTTTTTAATATTAGATGGCAGAATGATATTGTCAAATTTTATGAGGCAGGCTTAAGAGATAAATATTTTAGCTAAAATGAACAGGCGACCAAGGAAGAATTATAAGAAAGTCAAAGAGCAGTTTAGGAAAATATCAAAGACGCGTCGGCGGATTATTATTTTTATTGTTTTAATTTTTATTGCTGTTTTTGGATTTTACTGTTTTTTCCGCTGGGTTTTTGCGGTTGCGGACAGTGGGAAAGGTCGGTTGAGCGGGGTGATAGAGCGAGAGCAGGAGGAAGCGATTGAAAAAGTAGATAATCTTTTGGAAGAGCTGGAAAATGGATTAAATGAGTTAGAAAAAGAGTTAAATGCCCTGGATCAGGAGAGAGCGCGTTGGCTTACGGTAGAAAAGAGACGAGAACTACTGTTATTGATTGATAAGATTGAAGATCAGTCTCGTAGATTAGAGAAGGAATATATAACTTATGAGAGCGATGTTACAATTCAAGCTTATCCTTTTAGAAATGAAGGAATAGATCAGGTAATAATTAAGGCATGGTATTTAACCCTGACAGCGGATCGGCTGGTGAGAAGGGCGGAATTTTTGGTATTTTCGGGAAAGATGGACAAGGAGCAATTAAGAGTAGTTGAGAATGAGTTAGCAAGAATAAGGGGATGTTTAGAAGAAATAAGACAGATCGACAGGGGAGATTAGCAGGTTTTTATTATTTTCTTTTTTGAAAGTCTACTACCTGTTCTTTGGCGGCTACATTGCAGTTGCAATATTTTATACCGCAAGGTTTTATTTTTTCTAAGGGTTTAAATTGACCGGTGAAAAGATTGCCCAATGATCCAAATTCATAGTCCGGACAGCGAGTAAGCTTGCCATTTGGCGTAACACGGAAGAAATTCTTGCCGGCGCCGCAGGGAACTCCGCGATAGGAGAGCATCTTAAAACTATACGCTTTATCAACCGGATGAGGGATATATTTTAAGAATTCCTTTCTTTGTTTTTTGGTAAAACTTTTGGGATATTTTTTACCCTGATAAACACCTCGAAAAACTTTAGCCTCGATGAAAAGGTTTTGTTTTTTGAACTGTTTTAAGACTTTGGAATATTTTTTAATGAGAGGCGGATAAAGGACGAAATCAGACATGACCGTGAATCCGGCTTTTTCTAATTTTTTTACTTTTTTTATGAATTCCCGCACGGACAGGCCTAATTTTTCTCTTTCGGCCAAGTGAAGGGAGGCGTAAATAAAGTCTATGTTTTTGGGGTTTATCTCTTTTATCAGTCTGTTTACCGGCAGGCTAAGATTGGTATAGATTACTATCAGGTGTTTTTTGGCGAGTTCTTTTACCAATTCAATAAACCGGGGGTAAATCATGGTTTCACCGCCGGTTAGATATATTTTCCAGCGTTTTCGGGTGTTGTCAAAGAATTTTCTGGCTTGTTCGGGTTTTATAAATTTAGTTTGGAAGGGGTTTATTTTGGGGAATTTTTCTATAACTTTCCAGGCCAACTTTTTAGTTATTCCCATTTGTTTCGGGGAATAGAAACAGTAATCGCATTTAAAATTGCAGGTTTTAGAAAGGGTCCAGATAGCGACTGCGTCATAATCTTTCCCAAGCTTATATTCAGGGGCGGGATATTTCATGGGCGGTGTATATTGAATTGGTTAATATGTATTGGATTAGTAAATATTAGTTTAACAAAGAGTTTGGGGGGAGTAAATTAAAAAAAGAGACCCTACTGGCCTGCTAACGCGCGTTGATCGATTGGACGATGTCGCGTTAGAGGTTTTCGGGTCTCTTGGCCTTTCTAGAATGCCGGTGACACGGAAGTCCGTGTCATTCGACGCCAGAGGCCGAAAATCAACCATCGGCCCTGGGACTCTTCCCAGAGCTTTAGGTTGATGTGATCAATTTTGGCCTTTTCGGCCTTAATTGACCAGATGATGTCGACGAAAATGTCCTCCTTCCGGAAGGAAGGAGGGGGGAAGGACGCGGGAGAGGATGTGATCTCCACGAAGGAGATTACCTCCTCGATAAATTCGGGCGGATATATCTGCCCGAATTTATCGACAATCCTCCTTTCCGCCAGGGCGGAAAGGAGGATGTCGATCCCGCCCGTGTCCGCCTTAAAGCGGACGAATGGTTCGTCCGCCGAGGGCGCCGGTCCTCCGGCCGCGGCCGCCCCGGTCGTGAACAAAAATAAAAAACAAAAAAATAAAAAAGATAAGTATGTGCTTTGGTTTGACGAGACTGATATAAAAGATATTGAGCTGGTCGGCGGAAAGAACGCAT
>JAHKAQ010000121.1 GCA_018825765.1 Patescibacteria group bacterium | reverse complement strand
GGCCAACTGGTACCTGAGGGACAGCAATTGGGATCCCGACTTCCCCACCTCCGCTTCCCGCGCCCAGTGGTTTTTGGAAAAAACTCTCGAAACCGAGGTTCAGGGCACGATCGCCGTCAACGTCTACTCTCTTGCTAGTTTGCTCGACGCCCTCGGCCCCGTCTCTCTTCTCGATTATCAGGAGGAGGTTACCGCCAGCAACATCTTCGAGCGGGCCGAGTACCACGCCGAAGTCAATTTTTTCCCTGGTAGTACTCAAAAAAAAGAGTTTCTCAGTTCCGTCGCCGACGCTCTCTTTTCGCGCCTTAGTTCTCTTGGCGAGGATCAGGCTCTCCCCGTCGCCCGTGCTCTGGCCGAAGGACTCGACGAAAAAAACACTCTTCTCTCTGTCTCTACCCCTGCTAGCGATCACGCCTTCTCGGCTCTCGGCTGGAACGGCGAACTCCGTACTCCCCCCTGTCCCATCCTGGATCAAACCTGCTACTCCGACTACGCCATGTTGGTTGATAGTAACCTGGGCGTCAACAAAGCCAATTACTTCCTTCGCCGCTCTCTGGCTCTCGACGTAACCATTAGTGACAAGCTCGCTCTCTCCCATCTCCTCACCGTACAGTACCAAAACACCTCCACCTCCGGAGCCTGGCCGGCCGGAACCTACAAAAACTACTCCCGCCTCTACCTACCCGAAGGCGCCATTTTTGACTCGCTCAAAGTTGACGGAATCACTCTGGGAGAAGAAGCCGTCTCTCTCAGCGCTGAACATGGCCGCACGGTTGTCGGCTTCTTGGTTCAAGTTCCTATCAACAGCTCTGTCAAAGTCGAGCTCGCCTATCGCCTCAGTCACTCCCTACTGCAAGAGGGTGCGACTTACTCCCTCTACTGGCAAAAACAACCCGGTACCGCCCCCGACCCGCTTACAATTACCCTCAACTACCCGCTTTTTATGAAGCCCGATCTCGTCTCCCCCCAGGCCGACCTCAAAGAGCAGCAACTCCAATTTAATCTAAGTAACATCACCGATAGAAGAGTAACGGTTAAGTTTAAGTAAGGTTCTCACCCCCATTTTCTGCTTGGTTTATTGGTTGATTAGAGTCTAAAATAATCGAATAATGATACCGAAACAGATTTTGGCGAACGAGCTATATCGGTCTGTTTTCGGCTACTTTATTATCCTTTCTTTTGTTCTATTATAGCAGTGACTTCATCAAAGGCTTTGTGTTCTTGTTGACGCATGATTTTAGCCCATTCGTTGTCCGAACATTGGTAGGCGATAGTGTCTAAGTATGGGAACGATAGACTTGGTTTTAAGCAACTCGTTTTGAGGGTTTTATCAATCTCCTTGAGCTTCTCATACGGGGTATTAGCTTCCCCATAGATTCGGGTTTCATGCCCCCGTTTGTTCTTCTTGGTGTTCGTGAGGTAGAGGCAGGGTCGGTGATAGTTTAGGTAGGGGATAAAGTACTCCACTAAGAATAAGTTAATGTCATCTACTTGGTTTTGTTGGAGGTGCTCATAACCAAAGTTCTTGCGGATGATACTCCCGTTTTTGGATTCAATAAGAGCATTGTCGTTGCTGTGGCGGCTCCGGCTCTTGGTTTGCTCGATGAGGAGTTTGTTCAACAAACAAGCCACAATCTTGTTAATAAACTCACTCCCCCGATCGGAGTGAAAGTTAAAGACGACAAAGGGGAATAGGGATAGGAGGAGTTTGAGAGCCGGCTCTAAATAGCGCTCAGAGAGCATGGGAACAGCGATGAGGACATCCCACTGGGTGACTTCACAGACTCCGTGCAAGTAGTATATTCCCCTCTGGTGGACGGTATCCACCCTGATACTGCCCGGAGTACCGTTTGGTTCCGGTTCCTTCGTCTTGCCGATTGCCGCCACCTTCGCTTTCGTCCCATTGACCCACAAAGTGCGGTACTCATTGCTCTTTCTGAGATTGTTAATGTGGGAGGAAGAAACCTTGGCGATATGGGAGTATTCCAATTCTCCAAACAGAGCAACTTGCCGCTCCAGTATCTTTTTGGTGGCAAGCGCGTTGAGGCGGTGATGAACGGCATCGGTGTATTCGAGGAGCTTAATATCCTTGGGAGTATACACACAACGGGAGTTATGGCGGACATAGACAGTTTTCTCTAAATGCTCTCCCGACAGTACCCTTTTAACAAGCCGCAACAGTTGGGCTTTATGGTACCCGGTGAGACGGCGCAGGTAGATGAGGACAGTCTTTTTGTCGTGCTTCTCCAGCTTGTGATACTTGAACTTTTTGACCGTTTTCTCTATGAGAGTGTACTTCTCAAAAATGTCGTCAATTAGCTCTATCTGGACTTTTCCAAGCCCTTTCAAAAACTCTCTTAGTTCGCTAACATCACTTATGCGTGAGTCGTCCATATTTGTTTTCATAAAGTCTAGAAAACAGTATACGGCTCACGCTTTTTTGTGGCTAACCTGACATCAATTACGGTCTCATTTTTCGGTTAGTTTGAGAGTTCATTTCGGTATCATCTTCGATTAGACAACACTGATAGTTGACAACTCCCCCCAATATCTCCAATATTGACTCATGCCGTCAAAGTCGCGTCGCCACAAATCATCCCAAATTTCCTCCCTTCAATTTGCACTCGTTGTAGGTGTTGTAGCAGTTTTTGGTTATCTCAGCCTCTCCCTGATCACCAGAACTGGTCCACTCTCTGCTATCCCCGGCATCAATTACTTTGACGTCGTCGACAGTAAGGTCGAAGAGCGCGTTG
>JAHKAQ010000058.1 GCA_018825765.1 Patescibacteria group bacterium | reverse complement strand
TTTTACCCAGAATATTCTGGGAGCGAACGACGCCAATAATGACTTTGATTCAAGCACAGTAGCGGCTAATAATGACGGAAGCATTGTTGAAAGACTGGAATACATCTCGCAAAACAGCGCGGCCGGCACCTGCGGCAACGGAACAGTGGAAGGCGGGGAAACCTGCGATGACGGCAACACCTCCTGGACCGTGGGCTCCTGCGCCGCTGACTGTTCAGGCAGGAATTACTGGAGCAATCCGAAAGTTTACAATTCTTATCTTAATTCTCATTCAGCCGCGGCCGCTCAATTTTGTTTTCACCATGGCTTTAATGATTGCGCTTCGCTGATTAACACCCCGACTTTAACCAGCAGTTCAAGCAGTGTAGCAACTTCCGGTTATGGCGGACATTACGCGACTTTTGTTTCACTTACCTTAGGATTGTATCCTGACATATTTGATCAAGCAGTTCTTTTTTATTCTCATACGGTTAACTATTCCTCAATGTATAATTTTTTAATTGAAATAAATTCAGTTACCTGGACCGCTTACTGGGGTACCTTTGTCTTAATTCCTGGTCAATCAAAGTTTCCAATAGTTTGGTTTTCAACCGCATTTTATGGAACAGGCTCCGCTAGCACGGTAAAATTCGATCATTTCTACACCCTGGCCCATTACACCTCTGAAATTTGGTGCACGGATTAGCCGGGGTAATAGGATAAGGCGCAGATATATTAGCACCAGTATTTTTTTGCGGCTGAGACGGCTTTGTTGACTGTAAAAATGCTTATTGCTAAGTTGAAATGAACTTGGCTTTTTTAAATTGTTCGGGTGATTTTTCCCGGCCGGGTTTTGAAAAGACGGATCAGGAGAAATTTTTTTTCGAAAAGTTAAAAATAAAATAAAGATGAAGATTTTTGCTAAATTATTTGCTTTTTTCGGCCGGAATTTCAGAAAAAGCGGGGCAAAATATAAGCTGGGATTTTACGGAACGCTTATTTTATTTTCTATGCTTTGCTTTTTCCGGCTTAATCCCCTGCTTTTATACACGCCGGATTCTTCGGCTTATATAATTCTTGCTAACTCGATTTTGAATGGTGATTTTTATCATGATTATTCGGCGCCGGACAATCCAATTCATATCTTATACCCGCCCATGTATCCTTTTCTCTTGACGCTTTCGGCGATTTTTTTTGGCGAGAGCGTCATCGCGGCCAAGCTTGTAACCTGCTTTTCAGGCATGGCGATGCTTGCCGGGATTTATTGGGTGGTAAGAAAGAGCTTGAGTGAAAAGGTCGCGCTAGTAGTTATGATGCTTGTAGCTTTAAGTCCGATAATAGTTGCTTTTTCCGCGGAAGTAATGGCAGAAATACCGGCGCTTATGTTTGCGCTTTTTGCTTTGTTTTTTGTTTTTAAATTCAGCCAGGCCGCGGCTGTTAGTTCGGTTGATATTGAGGCGGCGAAGCGGGAAAAGACAAAGGCTAAATATTTAATTTTAGTTGCCTTGATGTTTTCGGCCGCGTTTTTGTCGCGCTCTATTTGGCTGTGCCTTTGGCCGGCGATTGGGCTTTATCTTTTATGGGAAAAGAAATGGAAAGACGCGATTTTTTTTGGCGTTTTATCGCTTCTTCTTATAACGCCCTGGATTTGGCGCGATCGCTGGGAAAGTCAGCGGACAGGTATGGGCGGCGGAAGCTATGTAAGCCAGATTTTGAACACGGATCTTGATCCGCCGGCCGCTAATCAGGTTTTCAGGTTTGCCAAAAGGATTAAATTAAACGCGGCTTATTACAGCGAGCACGTGGGGAGGATGACTAACACGGCTTTGGTAGATACAGCATTTTCTCCGGCTTTCGCCGGAATGTTCCCCAGTTTTTTAAGCCGGGCCGGGGAATTGTTTTTAATTTACGCTGTGGTTTTTTTTGTAACGCTTGGCGCTGTGGTTTGTTTTTTTTACAATTCACGAGCCAGGCTTTTGGCGCTCGTGGCTGTGGCTCATTTTCTGCTATTGATGATCTTCCCTTATAAGGAGGTTCGCTATCTGGTGCCGCTTATTCCTTTTTTTATTTTATTTTTGATTTTGGGTTTTAAGTTTTCGCTTGACAGGGCTGATACACTGATAAAATTTTTATTGGGAAAAATAAACGGCAAAGCGCGCTTTAGGGCGAGCGTTTTTCGCGAGGCGAGCTGGCTTTTTCTTTTGGTTTTTATTTTTTTCGGTTTTTTTTGGAACTTGCGCCAGGCATTAGGCAATATGAAGCATCTATTTTATCCTGGAGCTCTGGCCGGCGCTTTGATGAGAAATTATGATTATGATTGGGGCAGTCCGCTGATTGGAATTGGCAACTGGATTCGAAATAACACGCCGAAGGACAGCATTGTAGTTTCAGACAGAAAAGAAATCTATTTTTATTCCAAGCGGCTGGTAGTTCCCACAGAGCCGACTACGCAGTTGACCATATCGGAATTTGACTGGATGATGTGGTCGAGCGACGCGGATTATATTGTGGAAAGCGAAATGCTGGGAAAATCGCCGCTTGACACAAAGAGATACGGCTCCAGGCAGTATGAAATGAAGCTAGTCGGGGCGTATGGAGATTTGGTGGTTTTTGAGGCGAAAGAGAGACTTTTTTACAGCGGAGGAAGCGCGCCGGATTATAAAGACAGCATTAAACTCCTAGAGGAGGGGGTAAAAAACAACCCGGACAGCGTGGAAATTATAAATAATTTGGGCGTTTTTTATTTGAAGGACGGACAAAAAGACAAGGCGCTGGAAAGCTTGAAAAAAGCGGCGGAACAAGACAAAAACTCGGCTCAAATCCATTTTAATTTAGGCACGGCTTACATGGAAAATGAGCGCTATGACGAGGCAGAGCTTGAATTCAGGCGGGCCCAGCAGATTCAGTTCGTGCACCGGCTGGTGCCTATGATAAAAAATAACCTGGAGATAATCGGGATTTTTAGAAAGATTAAAGCTTCCGGAGATGATAAGGTAAAGGCGGAATTGTATAATCAGGCGGCTTTGATTTATTATTCGCGCGGAAAATACGAGCAGGCGCTGGTCTATCTGGAAAAAGCGCTTGAGTTAAATAATAAATCAGCTTTGACTTATACGGGCCTGGGAAAGGTAAAAGAGACTTTAGGCCGGCTAGATGAGGCGTTGGCGGATTATGAGCAGGCGCTGGATTTTAATCCGAATGATAATTCTTTGAAGGTTTTATTAACGCGGGCCCGGGTAGCGCGGGCTTTGATGTCAGGAGAGCGCCAGAAAGTGGAAGTAAAAGACCTGGGCAAGGAAAAAGAAAAGGTTATAGACTCGAATCAGGCGGAAAGCTATAATTATATGGGAGTTTTGTATTGGGAAACAGGCGAGCCCATGCGGGCGATTCCTTTCTTAGAAAAGGCCGTGGAATTGGATGATAAATTTATTCTGGCTTATGAAAACATGGGCGTAATTTATGAGGTTTTAGGTAAAAAAGAAAAAGCAAAGGAAAGTTACGGCAAAGAGCTGGAACTTGATCCTGGGAGGGAATTCGCGCGGGAGCGGTGGGAATTTTTGCGAAATAGAAAATAAAATGAAATTGGGTTTTGTAAGAAAAAATTTGAGGCGGATACTGGTTACATTGGGAGCGGTAATGCTTGTTCTGGTCTTATATAAGCTGTGGAGAAAAGTAAAAGACAGCCCTCAAGTACCAAAAGAGAAGGAGGTTATTGAATATACTAAACACAATGATCAGAGTGAATTCAGCCCGATAGAGGAAAAAGCGCTGGCGCTGGGGGATATTTTTTCCGGCGAAGATGGAGGAGCTTATGAAGGTGATTTAGAGAACAGAATCAGGGCGAGAAGCGAGGAAGAGCTTCAAGCCGCAGTGGATGAAGCTGAACCCGGAGCCAGAATATTGATTGAGCCGGGAGAATACAGGGTAAATTTGAAAATAGAAAGGGATTTAATTATGATTGGGCAAGGAGAGAGAACGGTTTTAAAGTCAAAAGAACAAAGCGAAGAGCCGGTTATTTTAGCTTTGAGATCCGGCCTTGCGTTAAAGAATTTGGTTTTAGCCGATTCCGGGCTGGGGCTTGTGGGTCAGGACGCGAAGTTTGAGATAGAAAGGATAGAATTTGACGGCTTGAACCGGGGCGCTTTTTTTGCCGGCGGCGGGGAATTCAGAATAGAGGATTGCCTGTTTCGCGATTCGGGTTATGGAATTAAAACTAAAGGAGCCCGGGGCTTGATAAAGAATTGCCTTATCAAAGGGAATAAAAAGTCCGGTGTTTTTTTGCAGGAGAGCAAAGTGGATGTTATAAGGAATTCAATTAGAGATAATGGAAGTTATGGTTTGTTCGTCGGGAGAGGCTGTTCAGGAACAATAGAAGGTAATTTTATAACAGACAACAAAGGGCATAACGTGAGAAAAGAAGAGACAAGAGAGATATATAAATAATATGAAGGTAAAAATTAAACAAAAAATAAAACTTTTTACAGAATTGGCAAAATTTCTGGTAATTTTTTGCCTGGTTTTTAGTTATAGTTTTTTTATTTCCTTTTTTTTAAGACACCTGATTGAAGTAGCGGTTCACGCCGGGAATAACGGGAACTGTTCGGATTACGCCTGGGCGGAGAAATTCGGGTTTATCAGCTTTTCCGGCGCGGCCGCCGGAGTGGATTACGGGGTAACGGTAAGCGATGCCCAGCTCACTGGCTACGCCTGGAGCGAAAAGACCGGCTGGGTCAGCTTAAACGGCGTTGACTATGGAGTTACTAACGACGGGGCGGGTAATTTGGGCGGTCATGCCTGGAGCGAGAAAATGGGATATATCAGCTTTGATGATTCGAGCGTGAATGATTTTTACCAGGCAACCATAAATGGAGACACGGGAATTTTTTCAGATTACGGCTGGAGTGAAAAGGCGGGATACATAAATATGAATGATGCCGGAGTTTTATACGGAGTAACAACGACCTGGCGGGTAATTACGGCGCCCACGGTTACCACGGGCGCGGCTTCAAGCATTACGGCTAATTCGGCTACCTTGGCCGGCAATGTTACGGATACAGGCAATGAAGATCCGACGCGTTACGTGGAATGGGGGACGGATGACGGCGGTCCTTATCCTAATTCCTGCAATGCCGGGGTGGGCGGGGTTGGCGCTTATTCCTGCGGGACAGGTTCTACTTTATTGCCGGTGACTACTTATTATTTTCGGGCCTACGCGACTAATTCGGAAGGAACAGGCTACGGCAGCCAGTCTTCTTTTACGACCGTGCCGGATGTGCCGACCGGACTTTCAGCTACGGACGGAACTTATTCTAATAAAGTTACAGTAAGCTGGAACGTGGTCACGGGCGCCACGGGGTATAAGGTGTGGGATAGCGTGAGTTCAAGCTGGACTGACGTAGGTAATGTTTTAACCTGGGATCACACAAGCGCTTCGGCTCCGACATTGAGTCCGGGAACGGCGGACGCCAGCGACGGGACTTACGTGGAATATGTGGTTTTAGCTTTACCTGAACTTTCCTATAGCGACGGGGCCGCGGTAACTTACAAGGTTCTGGCCTATAACGGGACCGGAGACGGTGCGGAAAGCGGAACCGAGACCGGTTATCGGGGGCTGGGAACTGTTACTTACTTGTGGCAGGGAAGCGGCAGCGACGCTGACGGAACTTACGGCATTATTTTCGGCGGAACAACAAATCCTTACAACTACACAGGCGCGCCGGCCGACGGGAGCGGGAGATATTATAAATGCACAGTTACAAGCCAGGATAGCCAAACAAGCAGTACATCTTCGGCGGACAGGGGATGGAGGAGGCCGGATGATTCAGGGACAGTGAATTTAAAAGAAGACGTGAATTTAAAAGAAGACGTGAATTTAAA
>JAHKAQ010000057.1 GCA_018825765.1 Patescibacteria group bacterium | reverse complement strand
TTTCTTCTATCATTGCCTGTTTTCTTTTTTCATTTTTTGACTCCATGGCTTTTCTGAAGCAGGTGTTCAGGTGGCCCCGCATTAACATTTGATGAGCTGATTTTAACAATCCAATAGCCGCCAAATTTTGCTGCATAATGTCAACGCAATATTGTTTTTGCTCGATCATTTTTTTTATTTTTAAAATCAGGCTTTGAGCTTTTTTGAGATTAATAAGGGTTTTTTCTTTTTGAATAGTCATTGGCATTTGAAAGTTATATTTATAAATACTATGTTTTACCCCAACCATAGGTATAGGTGTATAATATAAGAAAAGAAAAAACAGTCAATAGTAAAAAGAAAGGCCGCGGCCGGACTAGCTTGTTATTTTTTTAAACTCTTTAATGAAAATCACCTTCACCCCCAGTTTTCGGGCGGTTCGCAATTTAGTTCCCGGGTTTTCGCCGGCCAGGAGATAATCAGTGTTTGGGCTGACCGATGAGGAGGCTTTGCCTCCTTGGGCGATTATTTTTTCTTTGGCTTTTTCACGGCTTAGACCGGGAAGGGTGCCGGTGATGACAAAAGTTTTGCCTGAAAGCTTGTTGGATTTTTTCGGGGATTGGACAGGGATAATTTCTACGCCGGCTTTGTCTAATTTTTTAAACAGTTTCTGGTTGTTTTTATTTCGCGTGAATTCCCGAACGCTTTGGGAGATTTTCTGGCCGGCGCCGGCGATGGATTCGAGTTCCTGGGGCGTTAAGGCGGCTATTTTTCGCGCCAGGGAGGCTGGCGTCAGGCTTGTTTTTTTAGTTAGATTTTGAGCTAAAATCCGCGCCATTTGTTCGCCCACGTGACGGATGCCCAGGGCGAAAATAAAGCGATGCAGCGGGATTTTTTTGGAACTTTTAACAGCCTGGATGATATTTTGGGCCTTTTTTTGGGCAAAAAGATCCAGTGGTTCTAAATCCCGGGTTTTTAGAAAGAAAATGTCAGCCGCGTCTTTTATCAGCCCCTGGTTCATGAGCTGTTCTATGATTTTAGGACCCAGGCCCTCGACATTAAAGGCTTTTTTGGAGGCAAAATGGATTATTTTTTCTTTTTGGATGGAAAAACATTGAGGATTAAGGCAATAATAGGCGACTTCATATTTAAGCGCGGTTTTGTTTCGGGTTTTTCGTTTAATTTTTCTTCGACCGATGGGGCCGCGGCACTGGGGACAGCGGGCGGGCATACTGAATTTTTGTTCCCGGCCAGTGCGCAGATTTTTCATAACCTCTACCACTTCCGGGATGATGTCGCCGGCTTTTCTGATAATAACTGTGTCGCCGATTCTCGCGTCCAGGCGATTAATTTCGTCCAGGTTGTGCAGGGTGGCGCGCCGGACCACCGAGCCGGAAACATTGACCGGTTTCAGGCGGGCCACGGGAGTCAGGGCGCCGGTTCGGCCGATTTGCAGGTGAATGCCCTTAATTACAGTGGTAACTTGCTGGGCCGGGAATTTATAGGCGATAGCAAAGCGCGGGGCTTTGCCGGTATAGTCTAAAACATCTTGGATTTTTTTTTGATTTACCTTAATTACCAGGCCGTCCAGACCGAATTTCGCGCGGTCTTTTACGCGGATGAGTTTTTCATATAATTTCTCCACCGGCTTTAAGCCGGAGTAAATTTTGGACTCACGGTTGACTTTGAAGCCGAGCTTGATGAGAGCTTTTAATTCCTGCTCCTGGCTTTTAGGTTGAGGCAGGCCGGAAATGACATGGAGGTCATAAACAAAGCTGTCCAGGTTGCGGCTTTGGGCCACGCGCGGATCCAGCTGGCGGATGCTTCCGGCGGCGGCGTTTCTGGGATTGGCGAAAAGCGGCAGATTGTTTCTGGCGCGCTTTTTGTTGATGCGCTCGAGTTCTTTTTTTGAAAGCCAGCACTCGCCTTCCACCACAATATCCACGGGCTTTTTAAGTTTTAGAGGAATGCTTTCAATGGTTTTTATGTTTGAGGTTACGTCCTCGCCTATACGGCCGTCTCCCCTGGTGGCGCCGGTTTTTAAAAGTCCTTTTTCATAGGTCAAGACAATATGCAAACCGTCTATTTTGGGTTCAACTGAATAAGAGATGGAGTTTTCGAGTGCTTGGCGTTCAGGGCCGGGGATTTTTTTAAAAAGAAAGCGCAGGTTTTTCTTCTCCCAGTTTTCCAGGTCAGCGGCGCTAAAAGCGTCATCCAGACTCCACTGGCGGAAGCGATGAACGGTTTTTTGGAATTTTTCCAGGGGTTTCCCGGCGATTCTTTCAGTAGGCGAGCCTGGCGATTTTAACCTGGGGAATTTTTCTTCCAGCTCTTTTAGCTCTTTTCGCAAAGAAGTATAAATTTCATCCGTGGTTTTGGGTTTATTTAAGACGTGATATTCATAGCGTAAGCGGTCGATTTCCGCGCGTAGTTTTTGGGCGCGTTTTTGAGCTTGAATTGGATTCATGATTGAATATTAGAAATATCCTAGATACCAGTCAATAATGCCTGGCGCGAAAATAAAAGCAAGGTAGGTGCCAAGGCACAAAAAAGGGCCAAAAGGTATTTGGGATTTTAGGGTTTTTGTTTTTTTTATTATAAGCATAAGACCGGTAATCGAGCCAATAAAAAAAGCGAGGAAAAGCCCCACCAGAATTGAGGGAAAGCCTAAAACAAGGCCCATAGAAACAGCGAACTTAACGTCTCCCCAGCCCATCCATTTTTCTTTTGAGAAAAATACCAAAAGGAAGAAAAAGCCCGAAGCTAAAAGCGCGGCCAGAAAGCCTTTGATCGTAGCGCTGCCTGCCAGAAAAGATCCAGGTTCAAACGGAGAAAACCGGCCGGCGGACAAATCAAGGCAGAGGTTGCGGGCCAGGGCGGCGAAGGCGCCAAAAAGAACAAACTGGTCGGGAATAAGAAAAGTTTTCAGATCGTAAACAAATACACAGACTAACGCGGCCAGGATTAAAATGAGAAGGCCGGCCTGGGCGAAAAAACAAAAAAAGGCAAGGTTAAAAAAAACAGGAGGCAGGGGCGTGAAGCGGAATTTGAAATAGATCAAGATAACGGCTAAAGCGGCAGTGAAAAATTCCACCAACGGATATTGAAGGCTTATTTTCTTTCGGCAATAGCGGCAACGACCATTAAGCAGAAAAAAGCTTAAGAGCGGAATATTGTCAAACCAGTGTATTTTTTTTCCGCATTCAGGGCAGTGAGAGCGGCCCAGGAAGTTTTTTAGCCGGAACGGTTCAGCGGCTTTGGTGCGGTTTATAACCACGTTTAAAAAAGAGCCCAGAATTAGACCAGAAATAAAAATAAAAAATAGATGAAGCATTGAAGCTAGCTTAGATATTTCTTCAAGCACTTACAATGTCTAAGCCGCGTCTTGTTCTTGTTCCAGGGAGCGAAAAAATTCTTCCTTGTTTTTGCTGGCCTGTCTTTTGCTTGGGATGATCCCTTCTTCGATGATCCCTTTTTCTCTGCACCACTTTTGAAACTTTGGCATATTGGCAATTTCCTGATTGGTTGGACCTTTCTGTTTTATTTTAACTTGTTCCTCATTTTCCGGCGCAGCTATTTCCGGCGCTGGTTCTTTTTTATGCTTATCTTTCCAATCCCTAATATTCTTTTTTACCGGTTCCGCTATTTCCGCCGCTGGTTTTATTATATGCTTATCTCTCCAATCCTGCTTATCTTTCCAATCCCTAATATTCTTTTTTACCGGTTCCGCTATTTCCGGCGCTGGTTTTATTATTTCCGCTTTGTTTTTTTCTTCTCGCCTAATTCTCTTTATTTCTCCTTTTTCAAAATTCATAATTTTTATTTACTGCTTAAATATTAAAATGAATCGCTTATTCGTGTTATAGAAGTATTTTAACACAGAATAAAAATTTTGTGTATTTGCCTGATATTTTCAGAAGAATCAGCTCGTTTTCCCGGAAATTTCGCGCGGCAATCTGCCGCCGGCGTAAGGCTGGCGGTTTTTATTGACCAAAAAAACGGCTCCTTGCGGGAGCCGTTTTTTGTTTAAAACTTAAGAAGAACTATAGATTCTATTAAGGAATCGACTGACAGCCTCCATCAACAGAACAGAAGCAGGCGCCGCCAGTGCAGGTAAAAGTCTGACTATTTTCAAACCCTGCAGCTTGAAAGCTGTAGCTTGCGGTATTGGTTCCGCTAGTAGCTGTGTAAGTGCAACCTGCGCAACCTTGAGGAGGAGCAGGGATTCTACTAACATAAGTTACCGCCCCGCTGGCTCCGGGAGGAGTACAAGTTAGAGAACTAGTTCCAGTAAAACCATACGCACTAACAGTAGGACAACCATCAGCACCGGCCATTTCCATGCCTTTCATCATCTCTTCCATATGAGCTTTCATTTGAGTAGCCATTGATTTCTTTCTCGCTCGCGTCACGGCCAACAACACAATCGTGGCCAAAAGCCCGATAATGGCGACCACGATAAGCATTTCGATGAGTGTAAACCCTTTTTGTTTTTTGATTTTCATTTTTGATTGATAAAAAATATATAAAAATTTTAGTTTTCAACCCTTTAATAGATTATAGCAGACAGTCAAATTTTCTCCAACCCCTCCTCGGGCGGCCAAACCAGCCCGAGGAAAGAGATGAAGAATAACAGATTACTGCTAGTCGCAAGCGGTTGCAATTCCGATAGAGGCGGCGATAACCTTAGAAGATCCATTGGAATCAACGCAATAAATATCGCCTCCGGGCAGGGTTACTTCTGCCGCCCAGGCAGTAGCAGAAGGATTAATAACAAATCCTGTTCCGCCGTGATCAGCGATGCTGGTTGCAATTCTTAGAACGTCTGAATCAGCGTCCAGGCCAACGTAGGTGTTGGAATTGTCATCGTAATAAACTTGGGCCTGGGTTCTTAACTGGGTCATTTCGCTAATAGCCGCTTTGTCCTTGGCTTTGTTCTGAACCCGGTTGTAAGAAATGAGAGCGATGGACGCCAGAATTCCAATGATAGCGATAACTACCAGTAATTCAACCATGGTAAACCCTTTTTGTTTTTTAATTTTCACTTGTTTCCACCCCCTTTCTTTAAAATATTATATCCTTTCTGCCTCGCGGCAGTGATGGATTATAATCATCAAAAATACATTTAAATTTTTGATGTTTATAATTATTAAAAAATTATTTTAGTCTTATAGCGCGCCGGCCATATCATAAATGGGCATAATGATCGCGGCCACTAAAATACCGGTTCCGCCGCCTAAAATAATTATTAAAATCGGTTCGATAATAGTAGTCAGGTTTTCAGTCATGTTATTAACTTCGCGAGTATAGAATCTTTCAATATTTCCCAGGACTTCGGCCGTGCGGCCGGATTCTTCGCCTACTTTTATCATCTGCGGCACCATGCGGGGAAAGGCCCGCTCATCTCCCACCATGGCGTCGGCCATGCTTTTCCCTTTTTCCACGTTCTTCTGGATCCTTATAATAATATCCTGGTAAATTTTATTATCCATTACCTCGGCCAACACTCCCAGGGCTTTAACAATGGAAATTCCTTCTTCCAGGAGCACTTTTAAGTTTTCCGCGAAACGGGCGATGTAAGCGAATTGAATTACCTGGCCGATAATCGGGATCTTTAAAATAATGGCGTCAAAATGAGCCTTGCCGCTTTCGGTTCGGACCGCGGCTACGAGCCCTCCCACGACACCGAATAAAAGGACCACTACCAGGAGCCAGTGCGTGCTCATAAAATCCGAGGTGGCAATGATTATTTTGGTGGTCCAGGGAAGTTTGACGCCTGAATCTTTGAGGATGTCGGTCAGTTGAGGCAAGACTTTAATAGTCAAGAACAGAAAAATACCGGTGAAAGCGGTAAGGATAATGACCGGATACATCATGGCCGCTTTGATTTTTCTTTTTAATTCATATTCTTTCTCCAGGTGGTCAGCCAGATAATTCAGGGACCGCTTAAGATCGCCTGAAGTTTCCCCGGTTTTTACGATACTTACATAAAAGCGGTCAAAAATTTTAGGGTGTTTTTCCAGGGATTCTGAAAGCGCGTTCCCTTCCTCGACTGAATTGGCCATTTGGCGGCAAATGTCGCCAAGCGCCGGACTGGCGGTTTGATCAGAAAGAGTTTTCAGGGCGCGAATAATTGGAACATTGGATTCTATAAGAATCGAGAGCTGCCGGGAGAAAACCACCTTATCTTTGGCTGACACTTTACTGAACATGTGAGCCAGTTTAGCGGTCCAGTTTTCCGCGGCCGCGGGTTCAATGTAGAAAACGTCCAGATTGTTCTTTTTTAAAATTTCCAGGGCTGAACTTTCGTCTGAAGCTTTTACGATTCCGGTTTGGATGCCTCCCTGGGTATTTCTGGCTTTATAGCTAAAATCCACTTGATAAAAATAAAGATTATTTAATCAACATGTGAAACATGTCGCGATCCGTGGCGTATTTTTCAGCGTCTTCCAGGGTAATTTTTTCCTCTTTTACCAGATTGGCCAGAGATCTGTTAATAGACTGCATCCCAACATCAGTTCCGGTTTCTAAAACATTTATGATTTGCTGGATTTGGCCTTCGCGGATAAGATTTTCCACGGCGTCGTTTCGGATAAGCACTTCAGTGGCTGGAATGCGGCCGCCGCCGATTCTGGGAAGCAGGCGCTGGGAAACAATACCGGCTAAAACACTGGCTAACTGGGATCTTATTTGGTTTTGCTGGTTGCTGGGGAAAACATCAATGATGCGGTCAATAGTCTGCCAGGAGTCATTGGTGTGCAGGGTGGAGAAAATTAAGTGCCCGGTTTCAGCCGCGGTAATGGCGGCGCTGATGGTTTCTAAGTCGCGCATTTCTCCCAGGAGAATAACATCAACATCTTCCCTGAAAGAAGCGCGAAGGCCGTCATGGAAAGACAGGACGTCCTGATTTACTTCCCGCTGGTTAATGAGGCACTGATCCTCTTCATAAACATATTCAATAGGGTCTTCAATGGTCAGGATGTGTTCAGTGCGGTTATGATTTATTTCATCAATCAGCGAGGCCATGGAAGTTGATTTTCCGTGGCCGGTGGGGCCGACGAATAAAACCAGCCCCTGGGAAAGCTTGGCGAATTCATGAATCACGGGCGGCAGGTTAAGTTCTTCGATGGTGGGAATCTTTGAGTTAATCAGACGATAAGCGCCGGTAATTTTATTTTGCTGATAAAAAACATTGGCCCTGAAGCGGGCTTTTTCTTCAATCATAAAGGAGAAATCAACGTTTCTGTCTGATTCCAGTTTTTTAAGCTGATTTTCGTTCATTACCGAGGAAATTAAGGCGGCGGCCTGTTCCTGATTCAATGGCTGTTCGCTGGCAAGAGGCGCTAACCGACCGTCAATTCTAAGCACTGGAGAATGTCCGCTGTTGATATGTAAATCCGAAGCTCCTTGTTGAACCACTGTTTCTAAAAGATTTTTCATTCTTTGCTCGGCTTGAACGTTTGGTTCCATAAGTATGAATTAGTTTTTATTTTGAATTTATATCTATTTTAAGATCTCCTTTATTTTTCGAAGCACTTCTTTGGGCGTGAATTGGGTTTTCACAATGTAATCTTTGGCGCCGAGATCCATGGCCTTTTTGATGTAATCATCGCCGGCTAAATTAGTGAGCACAATGACTTCCAGATCCAGATTGGGATTGGCCTTTATTTCATTTAAAACCGCGAATCCGTCCTTTTGCGGCATGAGAATATCCAGGAGCATGAGATCGAATTTCTGGTTCTTAATTTTCTCTAACGCTTCCTGGCCGTCCTTGGTAATTTCAACGTCGTAGCCGTTATTTTCCAATTCTACTAAATAAATGTCGGCTATAAAAGGATCGTCTTCCACAATAATGATTTTTTTTGCTTTTTTCTCGTTCATGTTAGCTATTTAAAATGTTTCTTAGCTTTATTTAATTTTTACTGTCTGCTCTTCGGCTGCCGGGGATTGGCTTTGAACTGTTTCTTTTTTTTGCGGCCTGATTTCAGATTCTTCGGATTGTTCTTGAGTCTTTTCCGAAGGTTCTGTTTCGTCGACCGAGGTCGCCTGCTCCACCGCCTCTATTGTTATATCCCCATTTAGGGCTTTTATGACTCCGTCTTCTCTCATAAAGGTGGCTCCCTGTCTTCTGAATTCCTTGTTGAGCGCGGTAGCGGTCAGATCATCGTCAATAATTGATCTCATTTCCTTGGTGCATTCCACTACTTCGAAAATCGCGATTCTGCCTTTGGTGCCGGTATTTTTGCATTTAGGACAACCCGGGGCTTCCCAGATTTTGATATTTTGGGAATCAAAGTCAGGGATTCTTCTTTTCTTTTCTTCTTCGGGAATCAGTTCCAGGCTTTTCAGGATATATTCTTTTATCCGCTGGGATGGCTGGGTTTGTTTTTTACAGCTGTCGCAAAGTTTTCTGATTAATCTTTGGGCGATTGACACTCTTAAGCTGGAGGAAAGAAGAAAGGGTTCAATGCCCATGTCAACCAGACGGGGAATGGCTCCCATGGCGTCATTGGTATGAAGCGTGGATAAAACAAGGTGCCCGGTAAGGGCGGCGTGAGTCGCCAGTTCAGCGGTTTCGCCGTCTCTAATTTCTCCCACCATAATAATATCCGGGTCCTGGCGTAAAATCGAGCGAAGACCCGACGCAAAGGTAAATCCAATATCAGGCTTTACCTGGCTGTGATTCACGACCGGGACTTTGTATTCCACCGGATCTTCAAGCGTGACTATGTTTCTGTCTATTTTATTTATTTTGTTAAGGGCGGTAAAAATAGTGGTTGATTTTCCACTGCCGGTGGGTCCGGTAACCAGAATAATTCCATAAGGTTCCTGAATTTCCTTCTCGATTATATCTAAATTTCTGCCTCCCAGCCCGAGTTTTTCGAATTCGTCCAATCCTTCTTGTTTTTCAAGCAATCTCATGACTACTTTTTCTCCTTCTGAAGTCGGAAGGGTTGAGACGCGAACATCAATGTTTTTTCCCTCATAAACAATTTTTAAGCGGCCATCCTGGGGCTTGCGTTTTTCGTCGATTCTAAGATTAGACATTATTTTTACCCTGGAAACAATGGCTGGCGCGATATTTTTAGCCATGGTAAAGCTGGTAAAAAGATCTCCGTCCACCCGGTAGCGGACCCGCAGGCTTTTTTCCATGGGTTCTATGTGAATATCACTGGCGCCTCCTAAAATAGCGTGATTGATTATGACGTCCACTATTTTTTCAACCGGCGCCAAGCCCATCTCCCTGGAGGTCAATTCTTTTTTCTTTTTCGTTTCATCGACTTGCTTGGCTAGTTTCTTTTCTTTTATCTCGTAGTCTTTTACAGCCTTATCAATTACAACGTCAGGCCGGTCGTAACCCTTGAAAACCTCGTTAAAATCTTCAGAAGAAATTTTATAAATTTCTATTTCCAATCCGGATTGACTGGCAATAAAGCGAAGAGCGTTTAAGGCTTCCACGTCTTCCGGATTAACCATGGCTACCTTTATCAGTGAATCTTTTTTTTCAAACACGACCATTTGATATTTCTGCGCGGCTTCTTTGGATATGGTTTTTAAAATTTTATAAGGAACTTCTGTTTTATACAGATCTATTTTTTGATACTGTTTTGTTTTTTGTTGAGTATTATCCCCCATCAAATCCAAACTACTGGTTATTAAACGGATTCGGTTTTCCTAATTCGCCCTCGTTTATTTCAATGGGCAGTTGTCCTTGACCTTCCAGGCTTTTTAAAAATTTAACTGCTTCGGTATCAACAGCTGAAGGGATAAATAAATTGCTGACATAGATGCCAGAGAGATCCTCTGAAGCGCTTGTCTTTATGGGGTTTTGTCGCGCGGCTGTCTGGCCGTCAGCGGCGGTTGAGGTCAATGTTTGAGATGAATCGCCCTGGATTGTATCGTCGGCGGCCGTGGATGAGAGGGCGCTTTTTTTTATGAAGAGAAAATAAAGCGCGACGCTTATAATAATGATGAGCAGAACAACAAGCAGGACTCTTATTTTGTCGTTTGCCGGCTGATCAGCGGACTGGGATGGATTTTGATTTGGGCCCGCTGGAGAAGAAAAATTCATGGGGTTTGATTAAGTGAACTTATAGTGTCGTTGGACGGGGTGCTAAGATTAGTTTGCGCGGACTGGAAAAATTGAGCGATTAATTCGGCTGTAATCGTTTCCTGATGGTAAATTTCCAGGTCTACTTCGGCTTCAAGAAAATCAGCCGGCGGGCTTTCTTCGGCCGCGGCTCCCTGCTCTTCTATTTTAAACTGGACTGAAGCCACGTTGGATACTCGATTTAATTTTTCTATTTGTTCCAAAGATTGAATTAATTTTTCGTATCCGCCGCGCATGGAGAGTTTTATCGTGGTTTTTTGAGCAGGTTCAATAATCGCTGTTTGGGCTGTTTGGGCGGCATTGGAACTCGCGATTTGCGTTTGATTTTCCAAAAGCGGATCCATGGTTTCAAAGAAAATTTCATTGTTAAGCATAATGGCTTCTATTTGAATAAGGAATGACTTTAAGTCGCTTTCTTCAGGCAAGGCGTATTTTAGGGTTCTAAGATCATCCTGATACAGGCTCACGCTTTCCTTGAGGCTTGAAATATTTTTGTTTACTTTTCTTATTTCCTCAAGTTTGGCTTTGGCTTCCACGATGTCAACTTGCTTAATTTGCTTGGCCTGTTTGTAGGTAGGGACTATCAGGGTGAAGATAACAAGCAGGACGCCGGAAAAGGTAAGGGGGTATAATATTATTTTTAGGCCGCTCATTTATGCTTTTTTATTGGTTTATTGGCAATCCCTGTTCCGGCTCTGGTGTCAGCGCCGGGGTTTCGGGGGTTTGGGTGCTTTGGGATTCGGTTTTGGCCGGGGTTTCGGGCCAGCCGGATCTATCAAGGGCTTGAGGGATAAGCTGAATGTTTAAATCAAGGTTCAATCCGTTGTCTTCCAGGGAGATTGTTTCTATAGTGACGGATTGAATTTTTTCTGATTCTTTTAAGGCTACAACCTGCTTGGAGATATCACTTAAGTTGGGAGCAACGATGGAAAGTTTCATATTGTTATCACTCATTTGAGAAATTGAAGCCGCGGACGCCTGTTGGGCGGCGGTCAAATCAGGAGAGGCTTGGATTTGATAGCTGGAAGCTCCTTCAAAAGCGACCAGGCGAATGGAGCGAAGCATCTTTCCTTCTATCTCGTGAAACAGGGCGCTCCATTTTTTTTGTTTTTGAGAAATATCCGCGACAAATTTGAGCCGGGTGGTCGTGTCAATCAAACCGGCAATCTCTTCAAAATTTTGGCTTCTTTGCTCCTGTTGGATTGAAGCTTTAAGGCCGGCTAATTCTTTTTCCTGATTATTTTTGTAAATATTAAAAAGCCCATAGACAACAAAAGTTAAGCCGATAAGCACGGCGCAGATTAAAAGATTTTTGTTTAACGCCTGTTTTCTTTCTTTTTTCCGGTATAGGGTGGTCTGCTGGGCAAAGTTTATTCCTTTTTGAGCCATTATTATTTTTTATTTTTGTATTAAGCTTTTTAAAGGTATATGATATTTTAATATTTTTTGTTATTTGACGCAAGCGGGCCGGTAAAAATAAGCTAGGATGATTTACGTCTTAATTCTTATTATTCATAGCGATTCCTGTGGCTACGGCCAGTTCGTATTTAAATTTATCAAGAATGGGCCTGTGTTTATCGCTAATTTTAATATTCTGCCAAGGGTCTCCTTCGATTACCGGCAGATTAAGCTCACTATTAAGAGTTTGAGGAAATCCTTTTAATTTAGCGGTGCCGCCGGACAAAATGACTTTTTTAACTTTTCTATTGGGATTTTTACTGTTAAAGGCATCAATTATTCTTTTTGATTCAGAGGTTATGCGGCTGATAATGGGATTGATTACCTTGGAAAGCTGGGGGTCGTCATTTCCAAGGTTTCGTTTTAATAATTCAGACCGGGAATAATCCACGTTAAGGCTTCTGGAAATGGCTTCGGAAATATCCCCTCCTCCCAGATCGATGTTTCTTGATCCTCTAAGAAATCCTTGAGAAACAATCAGGATATTACACACGCGAGAGCCAATATCTAAAATCAGCACGGTTTCTTTTTCGTTTTTTGTCAGACAGCGGACCAGGGAAAAGCTTTCTACTTCAATGGATTTCAGGTTTAGTCCGGAATTTTGAGCGATGGATTCATATTTCTGGATTGTATCATTGGAAACAGCCATCAGCAGAACCTTTATTTTTTCCTCTTGAGCTTCCACTCCCATGGATTTGGACGCTTCCTGCTCATTTATAATCTCCCAGCCTAGAGATACTTTGGACAAAGGGATAGGGATATATTTTCTGGCTTCAATCTGAAGCTTATTGTCAAGATCGTCTTCATATACTTTGGGAATGCTGATAAAAGAAATAAAGCTGGAAAAGGAAGGGATAGAGAAAGAGGCGGAGCGGCATTTAATTTTGCTTTTATCCAGGGCTAATTTAAGAATTTGGCTTATTTGCTGGCTTATAAAGATGTGACTAGCGCTTTGAATGGTTCCCTGCCTGAGCCTGGCGATGGCAAAATTTCGAAAAACAGCTTTACCGTCATTGTTGATTTTTAGATGAATAATTTTTATGGCGGAAGTTCCAATGTCAATTCCCACAGAATCATTTTCATTATCGCCGAAAAATAGGGGCATAATTTTTGGATTTTATTTTAAGAGTTTTGTAATTTTGATGATGAAATTTTAACATATAGCGGTTTTTTTTCCAAGAAAACAAAAAGATGGTATTATACTTTTGGAATGAAAAATAGTATGGAAAATAAACAACAAAAAAAACACAGGGCTTTTACCCTGATAGAATTTTTAGTAGTCATAACAATAATCGGCCTGCTTATTGTGGCAGTTTCGATTAAAAGGCGAGAAACTATCACCAGAAAAAACGTGGAGATTCAAGCGCTTCAAGTAAAACAGGCAATTGAGCTTGCCCGGGATTACGCTTTAACCGGTGAAGTAATAAGCGGCCAAGTGCCGAAAGACTTTGAATTTTTGATAGATCAGAGCGGGACTTACACGATAAAAGGAGACGGGATAAGCAGTCCAATAAAACAAGGGAACTTTAAAAAGGATGATAACAATAACGACATAGAGGTTTACCTGGGCGCTAACCAGAGCTTTGAATACAGCGTTCCGCACGCTGAAAAGAGTCCAAGCGGAGATACCCAGATAATTTTATGCGGAGACGCGGCCTGCAGTAAAAGTTCAATGAAATACACTATTACGGTTACTAAAAATTCAGTTCAATTGAATTAAGGGTTTCATGAAAAAAGAAAAACAAATAAAAAAAACGACTAAAAGCTGTCAGGGCTTGTCGCTTATCGGGATTCTGGTGGCACTGGTTATAATAAGCGTCGCTCTTGTGGCGGGGCTGGGGGCTATGATGCGGGGCATTAAAGATGCTTCGGTCGCTAAAAATGAAATAACAGCGTCGGCTTTGGCTGAAGAAGGAGTGGAGCTTGTAAAAAATATACGGGATAGCGGGGATAATTACTGCCTGGGAGCTTCTCCTCCCATTTTACTGGAAGACGGAGGGGGCTTCAAAAGAGTGGAAGAAATTTTAACCGACGACCTGGAAACGGCGGCAATTGATAACAGCTACAACACTTACCGCTCTTTTGATGATTTTTTGGCGAGCGCCGATAATTTAGAGTTCAAAGACAGCAACGCCGGACTTTGCCGGACAAACCCTGATATGGCTATTTATTCTACTTGCGATTTATCAAACGCCGGACTTGAGTTTATAAGAAAAATTGAATTTATAAGAAGCGGAGATTCAAGATACACCTGCCAAACTGATCCGGTGGGAGGACAGGGAGGAATAACGGTGATTGCCACGGTTTACTGGAAAGAGAAATGGGAAAACGATCCCCTGCCGGTAAGCGTGGATGACGAGAGAATAACAGACGACAATAACAATGATCTTCATAAAATTACGGTAGCCGGCTGTCTTTATGACTGGCGGCCGGAATAAAACTTTAAAAAATGTTAAAGCAAAAGAAAAAAATAAATAAAGATTCAGGCTTTACCATAGTGGAGCTTTTGGTGGTGGTTTTGATTATCGGCCTTGTGGTCGTGGCCTTAACCATGATAATGCGGTCGGTTTTTCTTTCTTTTGACCGGACAAAAAGGCTGGAAACTGCCAAAGCTCAAGCTCAAGAGGCGGTTCATTACATTACCAAAGTGGCAAGAATGAGCGATTTTATAGAAATTACCGGCGGGAGCGGCAGTGAAAAAATGCACCTTACCTGGCGAAGGCCAAACATGACGAATAACCAGGGATATGAAGAGCAGGATATCTGGGTATGCAAAGAAAAAAGCTCCTGTGGAGGAAGCTATGACATCGCGATTGAAGACTTTTTTTCCGGCGCCCAGATTGACAATCTTGATTTTACCGGAAGCAGCACCAGCGGAGATAACAGGGTGATTGTTTCTTTTAATATTCTGGTTCCTGATCGCAATTCCAGCGAGCCGATTAAAATCCCTTTTCAAGGCGCGGTTTCTTTAAGAAGTTACAAGATAAATCCGTAGAATATTTATATGCAGAAGTTTAAAAAGATAAAACAAAATGGAGCGGCTACGATAATTCTGGCTTTAATTGTCCTGATATTTATGGCTTTGACAGTGGGCGGGGCGACAAAATTAATAATTGAGGAAAAAAAACGCACTAAATCCACGGAAATTTCAGCCAGAGCTTATCAAAAAGCAGATGAAGCGGCGGAGTGCGCCTTGTGGGCGAGAAAAATGCTTATAAAAAACGGGAATGACAAAAATTATCCGGCTCTTCCGGCGGCCAAAGAAATGATCTTCCCTAAAAATATTTTAGAGACAAGCGGAGGCTATTGTTCGGGCTATGGCAACGGGGAAATAAGGATGTATCACGAAACGCCATACGTTAGCGGGACAGACCAGACTGACTGGAAAACTCCCAACTGGGATTGCGCCAGCGCTAACTGGATTCGAGGTTTTGTTACCGAAGGAAGTTTTATTGGAGATAATATTATAGAAGGCAAGAGCACGACAAAAACCAGATCGGTCGGAGCCACGGTGGATATTGTTTTTTCCCAGGAAACAAAGCCGTTCGTTATATGCAACCGGATGGCTGACGGAGGAATAATAAGAAGCAAATATCGAATCGCGCCATACAGCTGTTCGACCAGCTACCTGACAGATGATCCCGGTCCAAGCCAAACAAGCAGAGGCTGGCTAACTTTATGGCCGGAATGCCTGGGAAACTGCACCGAGGCTTGCGCTTATTACAACACAAGCAAAACCGAAGCTCTGGCGCCGGAAGATATTTGGGGCGATCCCGCAGTATCTATAGGAAAAACAGGGGCTAACTGGTGCTATAAATACCCGCAGTGGTATTCTTACCAGCTGAGTTCTTTGTGCCAGTGTTTGACAGACAACGCGGCTGACGCTTATTTTTGGAAGCATAAGCAGGTAGAAGAGGTGGAATTTTGCGGGGCCTGTAAAAGATTGACTCAAGATATAAGGGAGGGACTTATTCAGGCAGGGAGGGCAGTATCTGACACTTGCGGGGGATCGTCGTCCGGAGACGGCACGGGAGCGCTTTGCATGCAGGCGCCAATAGGCGATCCGGAGTTGAGTCCTAATATTTGGGGAACAGGCGGCCTGCCTTCTAACGCTTCTTGCCGGGGAGTTTTAAATGATAATAATTGCTGGGCCTGTTATTGCAGCGCTTTTTACCAGGAACATACAGACATGTGCAACAGTCCTGTTTGTTCGGCTGGAGGCGGTAATTATAACTGCGCCAACTGGAGCCCGGGGCCGTAGAGGTTTAGAGTTAAGTCTTTCTCCAGCATTGAGGATCAGGAGCGAAAGCCGAGTTTTTCTCTCCCCAGGAGACGGCTGGACAGCCGCGGCAGATGTTTTTTAAGGGACAGGAGCGGCATTTCACGAAATTATCAAAGTCCAGATAGTGCTGGGCTTTTTTACTTTGGTAAACCTGGAAAAGATCATCTTCCAAGACATTGCCTAAATTATAAGCAAATCGGCGGCAAGCGTAAATCGTGCCGTCTGAAAGAATAGAAAGGATTTTTCTTACCGCTTCACAGCCGCTGATTATTCCAGGATTAAAATAAGGCTGTTTTATTTTTAATTCATAAAAAAGAAGTTTAAACAAGTGGTCTTTAAGGTGAAGCTGGGTTTTTTTATTTTCCCGCCGGAATTTAAGCCGGCGCCAAAAATAATTTAATAATAATTGCCGGTATTCAAGAGGAGTGAATCGTGAAGTTATTTTCTTGGCATTTCCAAAATTAACGATTCTCGCGAAACTGAAGTTACTTACCTGTTCTTGGGCTAAAAGATCAACTAACGGAAGCAGTTCTTTGGAATTAAAAGGAGATATGGTCATCATAACCGTATCTCTTATGCCGGCCCGGCGGATAATTTTTAGAGCGCGAAAAGCGTCTTTGAAACTGCCCTTTTTTCTTAAAAAATCATGGGTTTTTTCAAGACCGTCAAGACTAACCTGGTAAACTTTTATGCCGGATTGAAATAATTTTTGGGCGGTTTTTTTATCAACATGGTAGGAATTGCCTAAAATTCTCATAATGGCCACGCGAGGGCGGGCGTAATTTAAAATGTCAAAAAAATCAGGCCTTAAGAGCGGGTCGCCGCCAGTAAAGTTGATGGAAATGATTATTGGCTGATTCAGATGCTTTTCAAGCTTTTTTCTAAAGGCGGTGATTTTTCTGATAACTTTAAAGCATTCCTGGGTTGAAAGCTGATTTCTTAGCTCCTTTTGGTAGGTTTTTTTATCGTAAACATAGCAGTGTTTGCATCTTTGGTCGCATTGGGCGGTCAGGTGCCATTGAAAGACATATTCTAGGGCCATGGGGAAAAGTTGATTTAGGGAAATTAAGATAAGCAAAGAAGACCTTTGCTTATCTTATACGGACTGAGATTAAATGAAAAGTTTTCCGAGGAAATATTATCCAGCGGGCTATCTAGGTTCCCCTTCCCACCATTTGGTTTCAGGAGTGTGAGCCGTGGCTTCGCAGGACTGGCAGGATTTCTGGGAACTGTCGTCTTTTATAACCGAGGGGCTGGCTTTATAGACTCCGGGCTGGAGAATTTCTATCTTTATTGGATTGGTTGACTGAAAATTTTCAGTGGCGCCGGAAATGACCCGGTAATCAGTGTTTAAAAGAGCGGGGCTGCTGTTTTTAAATATTTCAAATTTATACTGATTATTAGGAGCAAGGGTCAGACATTCAGTTTTTATAGTAATTTCTATTTGAGTGCCGGCTATCAAGCTGCCAAGATCAACGCCTGGATCGTCAGTGTCTATCTTGCAGCTGCAGCTGGGCTGGTTGATTGTAACCCGGCAGGCGGTTGGTGAACAGTCGCCGGTTTGGCCGGCGTCTGAAACCGTGCCGGAAAGCTGAAAGGTTTTGCCGGCCTGGTCGGTGGCGAAGGTTTGGGAAACGGTTTTTCCGGTTCCCTGGCTGATAATGGCGCCGGAAGAAACATTGTAGAATTTCCAGGAAAGAGAAGCATTGTCCGGATGAGTGGAGAAGCTAAAGGTCGAAGAATCGCCGGGGCAGGCTATGCTTTTGCCGCTGGTTATAGTGCAGTCGCAGGTGGGTCCGGTAGGCGCCGGACTAGATCCGGCGGTAAGAATTGTCTTGGCCCAATCCTGGGCGCCGTTTCCATCATCCACCTGGCAGGTAGCTTCATATTTACTGGCTGTGTCCGGCGAATAAAAAACCAGCTGGCTGCCGTTTGTCTTGCACCAGGCGCCGGTCGCGCCGGGAATGGCGGTGGCGGAACTGCCGCACTGGACTTTGCTTCCGCCATCGGTTTTTTCGACAAAGAAACTGTAAAAGAACGCGTCGTAGGCTCCATCAGGATCGGCGGCGCTGCAGGTAAAAGTTTCAGTGGTAAGGGGAACAAAGGTCACATTTTCTTTTACTCTCGGGCAGTTGCTCGGGTTTCTTTCGGTCCAGGAGCATTTGTCGGAATTGGGTTTTCTGTTGTCTTCGCTGGGGTGATCGCGGGGATCGGCGGTTTCATTACTGTCGCAATGCTGCCAGTCGCCGGAATTTCTGATATAGGGGGGGAGATTTTGAATATCAATGTTCTGCCCGTGGGAAAATTGCGGAACATTAGCCCGGGTAGTGCAGGACAGGGGCGATGAGTAAGAACTGTAAAGCGGCTCCCAGCTATGGCAGGCGTTGTATGCCCAGGCTTCAATCACATTGGGTGTTCCGGCCGGGGGTTCGGTTAAAGAAAAGATCGCGTTGGGATAATAGCAGAATTCTCTTTCAAGCCAGGGATTGTATTCACAGACCTGATCGTCGTAGCTGTACAGCCAGCCGCCGGGGCAAAGCTCGGAATCCGTGCATCGCCAGTCAACGAGGACTCTGGCGCTAGCGGTTCCTTCCAGGGGGGTATATAAAAATCTTGTCTCAAGCGGGATGTTTTTCCCGCATTTTTTAAGCTTGGCCGTGCCGGCCAGACCGCTGGTGATGTAAAAATAGGAATAATCGCCGATATAGTTAACATATCTGTTGTCCCAAACATACGATCGGTCGCGACCTTCAACTCTGATAGGCATTCCATTGGCCGTGCCGCAGTTAAAAATACCAAATTGATTAAACTGACATTGAAATTCCTGGGAACTGGCGGCGGAGGTTTTGATGAAAAAAATAAAAGCAAGAATAGAAAAACACAGGAAAGAAATAAGAGGCTTTTTTTTATTTATTTTTGTTTTCATTTAATTTTTTATGGATTTCTATTTAGACGGGCTTCTATTTAGAAATTATAGCAAACTGTTTTATTTTATCAAATTAAGAGCGTCCCAACACTGAAAAAGCTTATTCCCAATAAGCAGTTTGTTTTTATAGACAAGCGGCGCGGCAAAAAACCGGTCTTTCGTCGCCAGCTGGTTTATTATTTTCCCGCTTCTATAATCAAGAATAAAGATGAATCCCCGGGTGTCGGCGGCGAAGATTCTTTTTTTAAAATAAGCGGCGCCGCCGATTAGTTCGGCTTTTAATTTTGTCCTCCATTTGAGGCGGCCGGTTCGGGATTTAAGGCAATAAAAATATCCGTCATCCGAACCGAAAAAAATCAGGCCCTTTAAAACGAGCGGATTATATCTGATGCCTCCGCCGGTTTTAAAACTCCAAACCGGAAAGCCGGTTTTGGCGCGCAGGCAGTAAAGATAGCTGTCATGACTGCCGAAAAATACTTTTGATTCAGCCGGACTTAAAACCGGTTTGAATTTTATTTCTCCGCTGGCTCCGCCCCGGGTTTTTGTTTCCCATTTTATTTGGCCGGTTTGAGCCTGAACGCAGTATATTTTTCCGGAATTTGAGCCAATAAAAACTAAATCATGAACCGGCGAATAGCAGGGGGAAGAGTGAACGTATTTTTCCCGCCTGAAGGCCCATTTTATTCGGCCGGTTTTGGCGTAAAGGCAGGTCAAACCTCCGGATTGATCAGGCCTTGGTCCGTATTCAGTGCCAACAAAAATCAGGCTTTTATCTTTATTAGCGGCCGGGGAAGAGCCAACGCAGTGGGAAATTCTTTTTTTCCAGATAACTTCGCCGCTTGAGCCGCTTAAAAGATAAACAAAGCCGTTGTAATCTCCGAAACAGGGGTTTCCGGCGATAATTGCGGGCGTTGAGAGAATCCCCTTCAAGCTGGGCGGGGTGGGAAACTGCCAATTTAGAACGCCGGTTGAAAAATCAAAACAAGAGAACAAGCCGCTGTCGCTTCCAATAAAAATCCGGTTTTTAAAAGCTTTGGGCGCCGACCTGAAAAGAGGGCGATCGCGGATATTCAGGGGGCCGTAAGTCCAGACCGGCCCTTTGAGATTTTTCCCGGTTTTTGTCTGCCAGGAAAGATTAGAAAGGTTTAAACCGAAATCTTCAAGTCTAAAAATACTTTTTATCTGAATGCCCTTTTTCGCGAAAAAGTTCCTTTTTAAATCTTTTCGAAAATCAGTTATAACATAAATTTTTTTTACCCGGCCGCCGGCTTTTTGGACAATTTGGGCGGCTTTTTTTAAGGAGCTGCCGGTATTTATTAAATCGTCGATAAGGACCACGTTATTTTTAGGCCGCAGGTTGCCTTCGATTATTTTCTGAAGGCCGCGGGGTTTTTTTTGCTTGCGGATAATAAAGCCGTTTATCGGCTTTTTGTAGGTTTTTTGTAAATGAAAAATAAGCGAGCCAACCAGGGGATCAGGGGCTAAAGTTAAACAGCCCAGGCAAAATTTTTCATTTTTTTTGTGATCATTTATTATTTTTTGGGCCATTATTTCGGTCGCGAGCTCAAGCCCTAAAGGAGAAAGAAGCACGAGCCTGAAGTCAAAAACCCATTTATATTTTCCCCGGCCCGGGCCGCGGCTCTTATCTCTAAGAATCGCTTTTTGACGGATTATTTTTTCAAAGCGCCGGATTTTTTTAAACATAAAAATTAAATTTCAAAGGTTCTTATTTCCTTAAAAGAGAGAATATTGGAAGGAATATTATCATGATTTTTGGCCGCTTGCATGAGGATTTTTTTTGCCTGCTTGAGTGTTTTGGGCCCGCAATTAAGCCTGGAAGGAGTATTTTTAAACAGCTGATTCGCGGCGATCGCGGAAAAACTAAGATTCATCATGCCGGAAAAATCAGTCATCTGCTCCAGGCCTTTTAAGTTAAGAGGCGTGATAAAAAAATTAAAGCCAAAGGAAATTTTATTTTCATTTCTTTTTTCGGTTAAAAATTCAACTGATTCCATGATTTTATCAAAAGCGCCGGCTGGGCCGACAACAGAATCATGGCTTTTTGAATCATGACCGAAAAGATTAAAGTGCAGCCTGGAAAAACCGGCTTGCCCAAGAAGCTCCCTGGTTGTTTTAAGGCAAGTCCGGTCCAGATTAAGAGCGGCGGAAAAATTGTTCCCGGACAGCAGACTGGAAAGTTTTTTAAGAACGGGCCGGGGTAAGCTGTCGGCGCCGAAAATTGAAACCTGCTTGCGGCCCAGGAAATTTAGATGTTGAAGCACAAGGGAAATTCGCCGAGATATTTTTTGGTTTGTTTTCACCGTCCCGGAAGGAGAAGCGAAGCGGTTTAAATAATTTTTAAAAAAAATAAAGGTTTGGGGCTGGTAATAATGATAGTTTTTAAGCCAGTCAATTTTTAAATTGCCAAGCCTTTTTATTCTTTGGAAAAGATCGCCAATAAGATTAAGATTTTCAGGCCTTAAGGCTTCGGAGGACAATTTGTCGCAAGCCAGGCCTGATTGAGAAGGCGCAGGAGCGGCGGCTTTATTTTTTTTCGTTATATCCCAAAAGGCCTGGGACACGTCTTTTGCCAGTTTGTTTTTCGCTGATCGCTTGTTCGGCTCCTCGCAAAGGGCGGGCGCTGGCTTCCAGTTAAAACAGGAGGCGCAGCAGGCGCTTTTAGTATTGTTTGAGATCTTTTTATCGTTCTTGAAATAATCGTCGAGCCAGCATTTTTTTAACCGGGCTTTTTCGTCCAGGAAAAAATCGCCGGCATAGGAGCAGGACTGCTGGTTGGGGAAAAAGTTGCTAAAACCGCTGATAAGAGGAAGGTGATTGAATTCTTTCCAGTTTTTAAGCGCCTGCCAGAATTGACTTATTTGATCAGGCTCTAAAATGAGATTTTTTCTTTTTTGGGCGTCGCCCAGGGGCATCAATTCCTGAAAAGCAATTGGCAGGCTATTTTTTCGGGAAAATTCAATAATTTGAGGCAGTTTCTGCCAGCTGGCTTGAGTAAGGAGAAAAATTACTTTAACGGCCAGCTTATTTTTTACCGCGATTGAAAGATTGCCTTTGAATTTCTTCATGGCGCCGGGGCCAAAAACATGATCGTTGGTTTTAGCGTCCAGGCCGGCAAGATAAAAAATAACGCGAATGGGGCAGTCAGCGCGGCGGCCGGCTTCTTTTATTTTTTTTACATGGCCGGAAAGAGCGGTTTGGGGGGTTAAATAAAGAGAGAGCAGGCCGGGATCGGCTTTTGCTAAAACATTAAATATTTTTTCAAAATCCGGCATAAGCAAGGCGCCGCCCAGCAATTCTATTCTTTCAAAAGAGCGTTTTATGACGTCATTTATGATAAATTCCAGCTTTTTCGGGGAAAGATCGATTATTTTTCTCTGCTGACGGAGAAAGGGGTAAATAAAATCTTTTTTATTAAACCGGCTGGTGGCTTTGATGATTATTTTCTTCATGACATGATTTTTTAAAGATGCTTTTTAATAATATTTTTTCCAGTTTTCGCAGGCGGGGCCGGGGCTTTAAAGTTTTTGTCAGGCGGGAGCCGTAATAGGACAGGACTTTGGGATAAAGGCCGGGGCAGTAGGTTTTTACGGCGCAGTCGAGGCATTTTTCGGAAAGAGTAGCGGTTGTCTGAAAGTATCGCTGATCATTATAGGCTTCGAGAAAAAGTCTTCGGTTTGAAAGACGCGGCCAGTATTTTTTAGGAAAAAAACAAAGCGGATGATTGCTTACATAATATTTAATATGTTTTATTTTTTCCAAATAATCAAGCGCGGCCATGAGATGAGGAATTGTTTTTTTAGGGTTAATGGCGGGAAATTGGCCGGGAAATTTTCCTTTTTTAATTTCCCGGCCTAAAATATTAAAACGGATAATTTCAAAGCCCAGATTGACCGCGAAGTGAACCAGCTTT
>JAHKAQ010000056.1 GCA_018825765.1 Patescibacteria group bacterium | reverse complement strand
GGGCAAGATGGCGGAAAGGATTTCCCCATACCTCTCGAAAGAGAGGTATTGCATTTTCGGCCACTGGATGAACCAGTGGAGAAAAACGCGTTCCACCCAATTATTGGAAACATTGGCCGTGACAATGGGGGCGGAGCCGTTGTCCAGCATCTGGAGGAATCTCCGGAGCTTCCTGCCCTGATAGTCCCCCAGCCCAATGCAGACTACCAGATCGAAGTCGGAAAAAGGAATCCCTTTTTCCTGGAGAATCCTCCAAAGAAATTTCTCGCTTTCCGGGTCGCTGGAGGCCCGGGAAAAAAGGTTAATGAAAATATCCTCCGGGATTTCCCAGAGGCGCCTCAAATCTTTCGCCCGGTGGAGGGCAAAATTACTGTCCGGCTCCACCGAGACCACTTTCACGGCGATGCCGGGGAATTTTTCCTTCAATTCCCGGACCGCCAGTAGGAGATCTTGATTGGTGCCGGCCGCGATGGCCAGGATTTTTATTTCGCCGGCAGGATGGGATTGGTGGATTTCGGACACGATCTCAACGATCATGTCCTTCACCATGACCAATCGCTCGGTTACATCTTGAGCGACCGGCATGGTCATCCAGGTCTCGGTCCAGGCCTTGATGGCCCGGTTTAGCAGGCCAAAGGGCGAGACCTTCCACCAGTTATCTTCGAGCTTTTCGGGTTTTATCCCGAAAAGCCCGTGAAAATTGTAAATCATATCCAAGGAGCGCGAGAGCGCTCCGTATTTCCTTATTTCTCTTAAAACCGGGCTTCCCCAGAAGAGAAGCCCGTCAAAGAGAAAGGGCCCGGACCGCAGGGCGTGCCGGGGATCTTTCTTTTTTCGGATCGGGGCCAGGAACCTGGCCAAAAAAAGTTTCAGTAACGGCCAGACTGTGACCAGTCCGGCCAGGATCAGGGACACCATCGGATTGCCGGCCAAGACCCGGCAAATCAAGAGAACCAGAATTCCCGGTCCGAAGTAGACCAGGAATTCCAACACCTGGTAAAAATCGCGGGTCGGAATTTGCGGACCCGCGAAGTTTTTTTCTTTTTCTTTTCTTTTCATTTCTTTCTCCTTTTCTTTACTTTTTAAAGATCTTTCTAATTATCTTTAAATAGCATATTTTTTAATTTGTGGCAAATATTTTTGGACAAAATATTGTGGATAACTTATAAATTTGCTTTATACAGAGGTAAAATATTATTTTCTATTGTAAATTTATTTTGGACAAATTTGGAAAAAAGGTTGACAATTTTCTTTTTCTAGGGAATGCTAAGAACGATTGATTTAATAAACTACCATGGAAAATATTGAGTATTTAGCTTCCGAGCTAACAAAAATGGGCCTGGATAAGCGGGAGTCCATGACTTATCTTACTCTTTTGGAGATAAAGGCGGCTACGGCCGGCCAGATCGCCAAAAAATTGATGATTAGCCGGCCCACAACTTACAGGGTATTGAAAAAGCTGGAGGAAAGAGAGCTTATTTCAAAGACCAGGGACAACGGCCGAACCAGGTTCGTGGCCAGTTCGCCGGACAGGTTTTTGCGGGTTTTGAAGATTCAGCGAAGAAGGGCGGAAGAGCAGGAACGGGAGTTTTTGCGCATTATTTCGATTTTGCAGACCAAGCATCAACTGCTTTCTTCCCAGAATGAGATAAAGATATACACGGGCGCCAAGGAAAAAAGGCTTTTGATGGAGGACATTTCTTCGACCGCGGCGGATAAGATCAGGGTGTTTTTTTGCGGGCGGGAGCTTGGAGAGATTCAAAAACTGGAAAGGATTTACAAGAACATAAGAAAGAGAAAAAGCTCGATAAAGATAGAAGAAATTTACCCGGTGAGCGTGCCCGGGTCTTGTCTTAAATACGTGGCAAGAAAAGCGGTTAAAAATATTCCTAAACTTCCTTCAAGGGTTCTGGTTATAGCGGACAGGATTTACGCTTTTGAAAAAAACAGAGGGTTTTGCGTGGAGCAGAAGGGGGTTATAAAATGGTTCAGGTTTTTGTTTGATTATATTTGGAACTTGTATGTTTGCGAGGCGGAAGAGTAATTCAGGAATTGTTATTTAATCTTTACTTATTTTTTGGCAATTATGGACCGCCGACATTACGCCGGCGGTTTTTAGATGTAATAAAAATCCCTCCGGAGAAAAATCCCTGGAGGGATGGGGTTGGTGATAATTATTAGCTGGATTTTTTCTGGATCCAGCCAATAATGAATTCCAGGATTTCTTCCCAGCCCGGCTCGGCCAGGAGCCAATGGGCGTGGCCGGAAAATTCCTTGTATTCCGCCCCAAGCTTTTGGGCGATTTTTTTTACCACCGGAGCCGGAGTGATCCGGTCCTGGGAGCCGGCCAGGACCAGGACCGGGCAGTGGATTTCGTCTACCCGGGCGGCTCTGGTTTTATCCAGCGGCCAAAACCCGCACTGGAAGGCGGCGCGTCCGGATTCCCAGACCAGGTCCTGGTAGATTCTTTTTTGCTCCTCCTCGGGCAGGAGGTGGAGCATGGCATATTGAGCCTCCTGGAAAGTGGGTTTGATAGGGTTCTTCCAAAAAGGCCAGCCCCGGACTAAAGGTCCCAGGAAGCTCTTCATCACGGTGCCGGTCAGCCCGTTTATGCCATACGGAGCGGCCGGGGTGATAAGGACCAGGGTTTTTACCCTGTTCCTTATCTCTTTCGGGCCTTGACTTGCCGCTTTGGCGGCCAGGAGTCCGCCCATAGAATGGCCTATAAGGTGGACTGGGCCGGGGATTTGGCCCAGTTGTCTAACTATATCCTCCTTGTAACCTTCCAGGCCGGTGGTGCCAAGAAGATGACGGCTATTGCCCGGGCCATTGCTGTGGAATTTTAGTTCCAGGGCCAGAGGTTTATAGCCGGCTAATGTTAAAGAAAACATGAAGTTGTCCCATACCCACGGCGTGCACCACATGCCATGGATAAGGACAATGGTCCCGATAATTTGGGGCTGGGCTTCAGATCCCAATTCCCTTCCCTCCTTTTTGATTTTTAAAGAATAAGCGCCGGCGCTAATGAGCCGGGCGTTTTTTTATTTCTTTACCGAACAGTTTTTTGTGAAAAAGCTGATTCGGCGGGTTTAGAGATAAGAAAAAAGGGTGAGACAACTTGCGTCGTCGCACCCTGTAGCGGGGAGTCCTAGAGCAACTCCCCTGGTTGATGGGTGTGGCCCACCGGAAGACCGGTGAGCCGGTGAAAGCCGGCGGCCGCGGCGATGGCGGCCAGGTAGGCCACCGCGGCGATGGCGGCCGCCGTATAAATAACAAACCTCTTGAGGAACATTTTGTTCCTCCTTTCTTTCCTTTTATTTATAATGTGCTTTCCTTAAAGTCTTTTTCGGCTGGATCCAGGTTCTTGACAGATTCAGGTATTAGACTTCTAAGGAAAACGCATTATTTTTTACTATTCTCTATTTTTAGTATAGCGCTTTTTTCTGATTTGTTAAGGGGCTGTGAATAGTTTATTTAATTTATAAGGTTCTATTTTTATTATACTATAAACTTGATTAAATGTCAAATAACTGGTTTACTAAAGATGGTTTACCGGAACAGGCAGGGAAACAAGAAGGGAGGATCTTATTCCCCTTTCCCCCTTTGACTTGTTTTATAATTTCGCTTAATTTGAAAGAAAGCTAAAAGATTTAAAATGTTTAACACGGACAACTTACAAATCATTCCGGGAACCGACATAAGGCTTAGAGAAAAGGCCAAAGAAGTGGCTGATCCGGCTGATCCGCTGGTGGCCAATCTGGTAAAACAGATGACAAAAACTCTCCAGGCCAACAACGGAGTGGGGCTGGCCGCGCCGCAGGTGGGTCAGGCGGTAAGGATTTTTGTGGCAGAAATTGATTACGAGCTTTACGCGATGATCAATCCTAAGATAAAAAATCTTTCCCGGGACACGGTGGAGATGGAAGAAGGCTGTTTGTCTTTTCCCGGAGTTTTTAAGCCGATTACCAGAAGCAAAAAAGTAACCGTAACTTATTTTGATCTTGGTGGAGAAAAAAAGACTTTGAAGGCCAGGGGGCTTTTGGCGCGGGTGATTCAGCACGAATACGATCATTTGGACGGAGTGCTGTTTGTTGACCTGGTAAAAAGGGCGGGGTAAGGGCGTTTTTGGCGTGATTTTTGAAGACTAAAATTTGTCTATTATAAGGCTGTCTTTGAAAATAAACTTATCAATTAAGCTTTTCAATGGTAAAAATAATTTTTATTGGCACGTCGGATTTTGCCCGACTGATTTTGGAGCGGCTGACGCGGGCCCAAGCCAAGGCCGGGGAAAACAAAGAATGGGAGCTGGCGGCGGTTTTCACTAAATCGGATAAAAGCCAGGGACGGGGTTTGAAACCTGGATCTTCGCCGGTAAAGCGGCTGGTGAAGAGCTGTCCAAACGAAAAAATTAAACTGGTAGAGGCGGATAATTTTAAAAGCCCGGCTGAAATTAAAAAACTGCGGCAATTCAGGCCGGACCTTATAATTACCGCGGCTTACGGCGCCTTGCTTCCACCGGCGGTTCTTGAGATGGCGCGGCTGGGCTGTTTGAATATCCACCCTTCGCTCTTGCCTAAATATCGCGGGCCTTCACCGATTCAGGGAGCGATTCTTGGTCGGGAGAAATTCACAGGCGCGACTATTATTAAAATGAACGAGCGCATGGACGCGGGAGAGATGGTGGCGCGGGCCAGGATTTCAGTGCCGGCTGGAGTGAATTTTTCCTCTTTGCACGACAAGCTGGCTCGCGTTTCGGCCAAGCTTTTGCTTGAAATTTTGCCGAAATATATTAAAGGAAAGATAGCCCTGAAGAAGCAGGACGAAAAAAAAGTCACTTACACCAAGCTCATTAAAAAGCAGGACGGTTTGATTGACTGGCAGGAACCGGCGGCAAAAATCCAGGCGAAAATAAGCGGGCTTAATCCCTGGCCCGGGACTTTTACTTTTTTTAAGAGGCAGGGCGGGAAAAAGAGGCGGCTGTTTGTTGTTCGGGCCGAGGCGCTTGAAGCAAAGCTCGAAGAAGCGGCAAAACATCAGGTTGGAACAGTAATTTTTGATAAAAGAATTTCAGCTGATCCGCTGGTTGTAACCGGCGGGACGGATAAAAAATCCCCGGGAGACGGCCGGAAGATGTTAAGACTTGTCGCTATAAAGCCGGAAGGCAAAAGAGAGATGAAAGGACGGGATTTTTTAAACGGTCATAAGGATTTTATAGGGGCGAAGTTGGGATAGCAACAAGGACCGGCTGGGGCCGGGAATAATTTATAGAGAAAATTTCGAGTTATCTTCTTCTTCTACCCCTGCCGAGCAAGGCGCCAATGCTGGCGCCAATTATCGCGCCGACACCGGCGGCGATGGCCGCGGCTTTAGCCGGATTTTCCTTCATAAAGGTCTTAACCTTTTTTTCAGCGGTTTTTAGGTCTTTTTTGGCTTTTTCAAGATTTTTTTGGGCTTGCTTTTTTAAAAGCACGCCTTTTTCTCTGAGTTCTTTTTGAAAATCCTTGTTTTTTTTGTGCATGGGAAATAATAATTATTTTTTATATTTAAACCTTATTTATTTTTTTTGGGTTTGCGCGAGGAACAGACCGGATGTTCATGAACCACAATACCGATTATCACCACGGTCAGGCCTACGGCAAGATAGCCCAGGCTTTTGGTGGCGCCTACAAGCTCGTTTATAAAAATGGCTAAACCAAGCATTAAAAATATGATGCCGATAAGAATTACGATTGAGGACACAATGACGCGGTTTATCTTATAAACGGTTTCTTTAAAATGATCAGCGACTTTTTGTTTAATTTCTCCGAAGGCGGAAAAGGTGATATTTTTTATGTTTTTTACGATAAAAAATAAATAACCACCATGAAAAAACCAAAACTCAAAAAGTTCATG
>JAHKAQ010000008.1 GCA_018825765.1 Patescibacteria group bacterium | reverse complement strand
TTTATAAAATTTTTACTGGGCGTAAGAAGTTCAATCAATCGCTTTGAAGCAAAAAAATCAGTGCCTGAAAATAAGATAAAGATGCAGAAATTTAGCGATGTTTTTGAGTTTCGGCAATATTTAAATCAGGCGGAAAAGAAAGGCATGTTTTTTTACGGAGGTTTGGGAATGGGCGGTCCAATGGAAGGAGATGAAGAGGATTTTTTAGCGCAACAGGCTTTCATGGATCAAGGAGCCGGGGCTAAAGACAGGGCCGCGGCTCAAAGGGTTTCTTCGACTAATGTTCAGGTTTTAAATATTGACGAGCCGGATATTGTTAAAACCGACGGGGAGAATATTTATTTTTCAAGAGAGCGAAGGATTTTACCGTTGCTTGAAGAACAGGAGGAAACTTTGAAAATAAAGGCGCTGCCGCCGGAGCGGGCGAATGTTCTGGCAAAGATAAAAAAATCCGGGGAATTTTTTCTCGCGAAAGACACGCTGGTAATTTTTGGCGCTGAAAATAAAATTTACGGCTACAAAACAGGTGGAGAAGCAGAGCCTGAAGAAAGCTGGAAGATTGAGTTAAAAGACAGAACAGTAAAAGTGGCCAGCCGTTTATATAATGATAAAATTTATCTTGTTACCAGAACTTATATCGACCAGAGAAGTCCCTGTCCCTTTGAACCGCTCATTATAAAAGGGCAGGGGATAGAGGTGGGCTGTGACAAGATTTATCATCCCAGGGAAGTCGTGCCTACGGACAGCACTTACGAGGTGATGATAATCGATCCTTTTTCGGGAGAATTGGAAAAGGTGGTTTCCTTCGTGGGTTCCATGGTTTCCCAGAATGTGTATATGTCAGAGGAGTCAATTTATATCGCTTATGATTATCCGGGAGATATTTTGGGGCTGATAACAGGGATCGTGGGGGAAAACAGTGATTTAATGCCAAACTCCCTGATAGAGCGGCTGGAGAAAATAAAAGATTATGATTTGGGAAACAGCGCGAAAATGGCCGAGATTCAGGAAATGCTGGAAAAACAACTGCGCCTGATGGATGACGACGAAAGGCTAAGATTTGAAAATGAAATGACTAATAGAGCCAAGGAATATATGAGAAAGCATTCGCGAGAATATGAAAAGACCGGCATAACAAAGATAAGCGTTAAGGATTTAGAGATAAAAGCCAGCGCGGCCGTGCCTGGTTCACTGCTCAATCAATTTTCCATGGATGAATTTGAAGGAAATTTGCGGCTTGCGACTACGGTCCGCGGGCAGGGGATTTGGATGCCTGGATTGAACCTTGAAACGGAAAGCGTGAATGACGTGTATGTTTTAGACGGAAAGATGAAGCTGATAGGCTCAATCAGGGATTTGGGTTTTGATGAGAGGGTTTATAGCGCGCGATTTTTAGGCGATAAAGGATATTTGGTTACCTTTAAAGAGATTGATCCTTTTTTCGTGATGGATTTGAGTGACGCTAAAAATCCAAGAGTAGAGGGAGAACTAAAGATTCCAGGTTTTTCTTCTTACCTCCATCCCATAGGAGATGATTTAATTTTGGGAATAGGCAGGGAAGAAAACAAGGTAAAGGTTTCGTTGTTTGATGTGAGTTCGCCGGAAAATCCAAGGGAGAAAAGTAAATATATTTTAGACGAGGGCTGGTCTCAAATACAAAATACTCACCACGCGTTTTTGCAGGATTTGAAACACGAGATATTCTTTCTGCCCGGGAGCAGGGGAGGGTATATTTTTTCCTGGGCCAAAGACGAGTTGAAATTAATAAAAGCAGTGAGCCAGGAAGAGGTTAAGCGGGCGGTTTATTTGGATGATTACTTGTATGTGATAGGGGAGAGGGGACTTAGAGTTTTTAATGAGAATGACTGGGCTCAGGCCGGAGAGCTTGGCTGGTGATTTTTTTGATTTTGTAAAGCCTTTTAGAGAAAGAGGCCCAGGCCGTTTAAAAATAAAAATATGGCGTAAGCGGGTTTACTTTAAAAATTTTTGGTGAACCTGTTTTAATTTTCTGTTGGTAACGTGAGTATAGACCTGGGTAGTGTTAATGCTGGCGTGGCCCAGCATTTCCTGCACGCTTCTTATGTCAGCGCCGGCTTGAAGCAGGGTGGTGGCGAAAGAGTGGCGCAGGGTGTGAGGGGAGACTGGTTTGGTGATGCCGGCGAGTTTGGCGGTTTTACTTACCATGGTGGCGATATAGTTTCTAGTTAAGCGTTTTTTTTCGTGAGCGCTTAGGTCTTTAATTTTTCTTTGGTTGATAAAAAGGGGAGGGTAGTGATCTCCCCTTTTTGCTAAATATTTTTTTAAAGAATCATGAGCGCTTTGGGTAAGAAAGGCCACGCGAACCTTATTGCCTTTGCCGCGAATGGAAAATTCACGGGAGGGGAGATTTATTTTGTCGCGGTTAAGTGAACATAATTCGCTGACTCGCAGTCCGCTGGAATAAAGAAATTCAATAATGGCCCGGTTTCTTAAGCTTGTCTGGTCTTGCTTGTCATAGACTTCAAGCATTTTTTTTATTTCTTCAGGAGCGAGGAAAGACACCTGGCGGTCTTTCTTTTTGGCTAAATCTATCTTTAAAGGGTCAAGCGTTTTTATATCATTCTTGATTAGATACTTTAGAAACGATCTTATGACTATCAAATGATAGTTCTGGGTGTCCGGGTCTAAGTTTTTTTGACTTAGGAGGTATCTATAGTCGTTTATCAAATTCAAATCGATTCCAGAGGCTTCTGTAACTTTGTTTTTTTGTATAAATAAGGCGAATTTTTTAAGGTAGCGCTGGTACTGCTCTCGGGTCTTTGGGGAGTATTGTTTGGCTATTATGAGCCATTGGAGGAATTGTTTTATAGCGGCCTGGATGTTCATGGTGGTGTTTACATAGTGTTTGTTGGGAAGGATTGAACGGGGTCAAGGAAGTAAAAGGTTTATTTGTTCATAATTATATTACATAACGGACATTATGTTAAGTATAGCATGACTTTTTAAAGGGGACTAGTTTTATCCCCTACCTTAAAAGTTTTATCATAAACAATGCAATGCTCACCCATTAAAACTAACTATGTGCACCTGCCCTATAATTAGCTTTAATAGTTTTAAATTGTTAAAGTTCTTTTTTTATCTTAAAATTATTTTAACAAACTGGTTTAAAAAGTCAAGAGCTAGTTAAGTCATCGTATAAATCGTTCATTTTCTTCATTGCCGCAACAAAGATTTGTCTAATGCGTTCTTTGGTAACTCCGTGCGTTTTTCCTATTTCTTCCAATGAGTATTTTTTACCATCCAGCAACGCAAATCTCTTTAAGATAACATCTCTTTCCACCTTGGTTAAATCCCCCATTAGGATTCTTAATTTATTTAACATTTTTTCTATTTGTTTTTCTTGCATAGATTTTGTCTTAATGTGTTTGGATTATAATCCCTGGTTAAATATGTGTCAAGTATCTGCCTAATACCTACCTAATCCCTGAATGAATTTCCTTTAAATCCTTATTGTACAGGCGCGTATATCGGAAACTAGACTGCACGTTTTTATGTCCTAAAAGGGAAGATATCGTACTGTTATTTTTTCCCGATTTTGCGGCATCAATTCCGATTAAATGCCGAAATTGATGAGGGTGTATTCTCTCAATCCGGGCCCGGCTACAATATTCGGTCAACATCAAATTAACACCAAAGCGGGAAAGGCGTTTGCCGCGCGAATTTTTAGAAAAAGAAATAAAAAAAGCATTATCCCTCGCCTGCTCTTGGTTGCGGATTGAATACCATTCTTCAATGATTTTGGGAGATCCGCTGTTTTCGCTCCAAAATAACTCCCGGAGAATATTGGATTTTTCAGTTGTGATCACGGCCTTGTGTTCCTCAATATCTACATTGTCTACATCGAGCGCGCACAGCTCCCCCACCCGGCAACCAGTGTCATATAGGGTTGTAACGATTGCTTTATTCCTCGCCTTGATTATTCTTTGTGGTTCTTCCTCTATCGCGGCCACAAGTTTCTCAATGCTTTCCAGTGTTGGGATTTTGGGTTGTTTTTCTTTCAATCGCGGCGCCTCAATTAGCATTGGGTTAAGTACTCCCCTATTCTGATAAAAATGGAATTGAAAGAATTTTCGAAAAGCCATTGTTTTGCGGTGTAGGGAATTATCTTGCCAGCCCAGTTCTCGGCTCATGTTTATGAAGCCGGCAATGTCGTCAATTTTTATTTTTTCTAAATCTTTGTTTTTTAAGAAAAGAGCGAAATAACGCAAATCCTTATCGAATCCGGTTAGTGTGTGTTCGCTAATGCCCCTACTTTTCCTCCATTCATTGAATTGCTCAATAGCATTTAGTAGTTTCATGTAATTTAAAAAAGACTTGTAAAAGTCTTCCGGGCCTCCCTTGTGGGGGAGAACAGCAAACCTTAGCAGAGTGGGCGGATTTCTGTCAAGCCGCGGAAAACCATAAGACCGCTCTGCTACTCCCATCAAGCCAGCAAAGCTAGCGGTTTCACAAAGCGGTCCTATAGACATAATAACACTAAATTTATTTACGTTCGCTTGTTTGCTGGCTATTCAGATAAACTGAACGCTGTCCTGTTAGGACACAAGCGCACGATAAATATTATATTTAAGCACAGATGAGATGAAGAAAAAATAAAGAAAAGATGAAGGAAAGATGAATTTAGGTAACGTTGGGGAAAACAAACTAGCACTCTCATTTGACGAGTGCCAAGATTTTGTTATAATTATTTTTAGTTCCTTCTATTTTTATTTCTCGCTTGCCCCGAGAAAAATGTCAGCCGCGTATCAGCGCACAAAAACTTTTAGGCTGGTGTTCCGCCTTGATTTATCCATAAGGATTTAAGATTGGCGGGCAATAAAAATGCCAATCAACTGCCATAATATTTTTATAGCAGTTGGGCGGAACGCTGACCTAAGAGTTTTTTTGTTATTTAAAAACTGACTGTGAAAGTCGAAAGGGAGAAAGGAGGCGGTATGGATGGAACACAAATATTGTTTCGCTTTACTGGACGGTTCAATCGTCTGTAACTTTGTTGTCAGAAATGGAAAGGAAGTTAGGAGTAAGAGTGGGAAGTGGCTACGCTTCTTTCCGTCTGATAAGAAAAAAGCTAGGAAGTCCATCAAGACAAAATCCTAGCTGATTTCTAACTAATAAACTTAATTCCCTTATATCACAGTCAGTTTTTAGGGAATAAGAAACTGGTGGGTGCATTTGGATTGCAAGGCACTTTTGCGTAGTTCCTGTAAGAGGTTCGAATCCTCTACCCACCGGTTTCTTAATCTCTAAAGGTTATTAAAAGCCAACCCTATTTAATAATACGTTGGCTTTTTATATTTCTTTCAGAACCAGAAATGGTATCAAAGCTGCTTACCATTGTCAACATATTTAGTTGTATTTTTGTTTTTTGTGATTTCATGTTCTTTTATAACAATTTGATATACTTAATAATATTTTAGAAGTAAAATTTTGTCAAATTTTATCAAAAATGCTTCAAACACTCATGAAATATAGAATTCATCGAGTTCTCGTAATTGCCGGCATCGTCATTTTACCTTGAACATCCGGTAGCTAAAATATTTATGCTTACTCCAATCTTTGTCACCAACCTTCAATTCGTAATAATTGACCGGGCGCTCTACTCCTCCGTAAGGATCAAGGATTGCTTTCCTTCCATCCGGCTTTAGAATTCTTGTAACGAAATGCTGCTGTTTCCCGGCAGCCACGCTATAATCAACCTCTTTGATCGTGGGAGTAGTAATGCCAATGCTCTCGGGAGTCTTGTTAACATTCCTCTCGACTCCTAAATATTCCCACCCCAAAATGCGCGCGATACTCGTGTCATCCAGTAAATTCCCATTGGTCCCGAAGTATGCGCCGCCATTCACGAGAATTTTATCAATTTCCCGGGGATCTATCTGCTTGATAGTGGAAACGGCGCAAAGCTTACACCCATAACCGTCGATATTGTTTTGCTTTCCGGTAGTTTTTTTGCTTCCGAATTTTACTCCCTTGAAATCGAGCTGATTGTAGATGATTGGAAAATGATTATCGGGAGCCGCGGGCGTTTCGTCCAGTACGAGCTTGTATATTACGACTTCGCCGTAGTTATCGGCTGAACATTTATCCTCCTTTTCGCAATTAGACTGCGTATAGCAGCCGGCCTTGAAGTAACAGCCGGAGATCTGCTTTTCCAATGTATGAGCCAACGCGCTGTTGTAGTAGACCTTAATTTTTCCTTCACCCGATTCGAACTTCACAGAAAATCTTCTCCCCAGTTCATATTTTGAATCAAGTACCGGACCGTCCTTGCCGTTAATATCGATAAAGAGCTTCGGAGATTCAAGGCGGATCACGATCACGTCATCATTAGCGTCATGGACCTGCCCTGCAACAATGTGCTTCTTTTTATCTGGTACATGAGTTATGGCCTGCTCAATAGTCATTGATCGTCTATTCTGGGTGGACCAGCTCGCCTTATTTCCGTCCCTCATCTCACGTAGTTCACAACGAGGATACTTTGATCCGCTGGTAGTGGCGCCATTCACCGGTGCGCGGAATACTACTCCTTCACCCATTACGGAAAAGAACTGGTCTGAATAGCCATCAAGGTTGGTGATCTCGGTGGGTTTTCCTGTTGGTAAGGTCAGCTTCCAGTTTTTAAGATTCATAATTTCAGAAGGATGCTTAATCGGAGTCGTCGGTGTTGTACTGCCCGGCTTGCCGTATTTCTTAAGAGTTGGCAATTCCATTGAAGTGTAATTCAGATCCACGAAGCCTTTGATACCGTCAATTTTTCCTTCTGAAGCGAACTGCCAGATAGCATAAAAAGGCCATGATCCAGTGGTTGGCTTGTATTGAGCATTCGGAGTTTGCTCCTGCTTCCCAAAGCGTGAAGCCCAAAGACCGAAGTTTCCATCTGATACCGGTTTCCAATTATATTTGAGCAATAATTTGTGATAAGTGTAGAAAAGCGGCTTGAATCCTATTCTTGCTTCCACATAGTCGAGCCATTTTCGGCACCATGCGGCCGGATCAGATAATGTATAGATCTCGTAATCAAGCGCGGCGAGTTCCCCGATTTCTTTGATATCGATATTTTTTAGAAAATGCTCCGCTTCTTTTTTGTAGTCCCCTCCTCGGGCGAAATGATATGGCCCGGGCAATATTTCGTTTTTTCTAGCTTCTGATGTGTTGCGATTATATTTATTATCAATAAAAGAGGTGCTTTCAGTAGCCTTGATCAATGCAAATTCTATTTTTTTGGGATCGTTTTTGACGCGGTTCCAATCGATAACCCCTTGATGGTGTGATACGTCTGTACCGTACATATTTTTTAAAAAATTGTATTTAAGCTAAAAAATCAAACGCCACAAGGCCCTAGGATTGATTTTTATTTTAAGTCTTTATCTTTTAGATGAACGAATACAATTCCTGCTTTTAATATCTTTTCAATATCATTTTCTGATTTAACTAGTAACCCCCGGACATTAAAGTCTTTTTGATTGGTGCATAATTTTATTCTCCAACCTTTTTTAGTTTGGGTAGCTACCCAACAAAATTTAGTTTTCATTTTTTTTGATTAGAATTAAAGTTAATATTTTTAAATTATAGCCCCTACTCCTTATTAAGTTTCGGGGCCTCCTTCTAAGGATGAAAAGCATGGAGACTTCCACAATCCGGACACTCAAAGTACCATTGCGTTCCAATAATCCCCTGGAACTGCAGGCGCTTATTGTGGTCGCTGCAGCGCCGCAGAACCTCTTGGCCACGGCGCGGCGTGAAACTAGCACTACAGTTCCCACACCGCCACATATCGCCGGCTGGACTCATCAGCTGGCCGCACACTGGACATTGGTAAGACATCTTTCTTCTCCTTTCTTAATGCCGCACAGGGCATAAATCTTCGAGAAATGTAAGTCTCGGAATAGATACAATACATGCCATCCTTCGGGTAATGGACACAACCCTTACATACTTTGGCCATCTCTCACCCCCTTTTTATAAAGAACATTCTAAATACTTCATAAACTTTCATCAGAAAACTAAGATTGCGGTACTTTCCATCAAGCAAGTTTCGATTATTATTCGCTAATAATTTGTAGAGATGTAGTTTTTCCGTAAGAATTTTAATCTGCGTTGCTTGATTTTCAATTTTTAAATCTTTCTTTGATGGGCGATTGGCGCTCATACCGCGGAACAATATTTATTCCGTACGAATTTGCTTACCTGGGAAATGGCAAGTCCAATCACTAACACGGCCCAAGCTGGCAGCCCTAGACCGGTTAAACTCTCTTGAGCTTCATTTAGCCCAGCGACCGCGGCAGTGTAGGCAATATCCCACAGCCAAGTCTTAATGCGTTTTTCTACCTGCTCGGTGATAAACATTTCTAGCATAGTTTTTGTTTAATAATTTTTTAAAATATAAAAGCACGACCTACGAGGTCGTGCTTTGTGGTTTTTTACCGCCTGGCACAGATTAAGTAACATCAATTTTACAATTTAATTGTACTTGCGCATAGGAAAAAGTCAACAAGGTACTATTGATTTTTTGTCATTAGTTGGTACTATTTAAAATAATCTTATTCTCAAAGATGAAAACGCCTATCATAATAAATGAAATCAGATTTAGTAAGCCGGCAAAAAAATTTGATTTCAAGAAAGAATTGCTCAAGTCCATAGCTCCTAAAAAGTTTAAGAACATACCTCCTGTTATTGAGTCAACACAGATTAGCTTAAAAGATGAAAATGCCAAGATAGTAGTTGAGAATAGCAGGGTCGCTATTTCGATGCACAATGTTGAGAATATTAGTGATTCGTTGGGAACAATATACAAATTTCAAAAGAAAATAAATGATTTCTTAGAATGGGAAGATGTTTCGCGTATTGGCTTAAGGTTTAATTATGTTAAGCAGGTTAACTTATCGTTTGTAAGCCTATTAGGAAAATTTAAAAAATATTTTTATTCTCAGAATAGTTTAATAGATGGAACCTCTGATTTAGCAGTTGTTTTGGATTTTAAGGTTGAAAATGGTTCGGAGATTCATTATAAGGCTGGACCGATGGATAGGAACCAACTTAAAAAACTTTTTCCTAACTTTAGAAAACCTCCTAGCAGGTGTATTTTTTTTGATATTGATTTTTTCAAGAGAAAGGAGACAAAGTTTTCTAATAAATTTTTGAAAGATTTTTTAACTGATGCGAATAATGGAATTGTAGAAAAAATCCAACAGACTTCAGATATAACGAGTAACAACTAGAACAATGCTGTGCAATGAAATGGCATCAAATACTACAACTTTTGATAAAGGTTTCAAAAGTAATTTTGATGTTACGACAATAGAGACCGAAGAAAATGAGAAAATGAAAAATAAAAAGGTTTTAATTGATAGTAGGTCACTAAGAAGAAAAGATATCATAGCAATTATCGCTTGTTCGATTTTATTTTCCTCACTCTTATTGAATACACTTATATTTTTAAAAACTAGTCTTTATTTGGTGCACCCATTGTTAGGACTGTTAGGATTATTACTTGTTTGTTTTTTTTCTGCCACAGTATTTATTCAAATAAAATCAAGATGAAAGAAACTTTAACAAAACTTTTTAGCAATACAATAGGAAAGATCATAAAAACTGAGCTATCTTCTGATCAAGGGAAGATAAATTTATTGGGCGGTATAGTTGGTTCAATTATTTTTGTGATTTTATTCGCAACAGATTTTATAGAAACTTTAATTAATGCAGTTTTAACATTCTTTGGTAAGAGCCTTTTGCCATCATTATCACCTATGCATATGATTATTGGTTTAATATTAATACTGGCTTATTTTCTACTTTGTGTTCGTTATGTGTCTGACAATTGAAAAACATAATGCCCGAAGAGAGAATGGATAGAATTATGAGAGAAAAATTTAGATGGTAATGGTTGGCGACTAAGTCAGTTATAATTTTATCTAATAAAAAAATGGAAGATTTTTTAGCAAAAACAGTTAAATTTATTCTATTCCTCGTCTGGGTTTTTGTTCTCATTGTTGTTTATGCTATTTCCGGTTGGGGCGGGGTCCTTGTTGTCCTTCTAATTACTGGTGGGGCTTTTGCTATTTTTGGGGATTAATCTCCAT